>CALYOS010000007.1 GCA_945267035.1 uncultured Neisseriaceae bacterium
TTTCAGTTATCAAATCTCACTGATTAAGATATTGTTCAAAGTATCGCTATCCCTTAAACAGCTATTGTTGCAAGATTCTTTGGAATTAAAATTTTTTTCTTTCATGTTCTAAATTCAACTCAATAATTCTTTTATCTTTTAAAATTATGCAGAAACTATTTTCTGTATTCATTAAAATTTATTGTCTAACTGACCATAAATCTCATTAAACTGATTAGCATAAATTCTCGAATAAATGTTGTTTGTTATGTTTTATTGCAAATTTCACTTCATGTTAAGCCAGCATCTATTTATATTTTTTTCTTAGAGCTGATTATTTATTCAAAACCTGATTAATAGTTGAATATCCATATTCCGTTTTTTAGGATTTTTTAGATTAAATTCTCAATATAATGAGTCCAGGTGAAATAAAATTTTAACTAAAATTTAAAAGCAAAGGATATTTTATTATGCGGATGTCAATGTTAATACATTCTTTTCATTGGATATCTTAATAATTTTGGTATATCGCAGACAATTCTTTGAATGCACAATTTTTTGAGATATTTCGAATATTATTTTAAATCTATATTCATTTTTGATTGTATTTTTAGCTTATTTCAATCACTGTTATGTTGGTTGATTTGAGCTTTGAATATCGGTCATATAGACATTAAACAGAAATAACTCTTCTGAGTACGAGATCATTTACCGATAGTCTTAACGCAGCTACCAATATTCTTTGCTGATTAAGCTGTAGTGGCGATGATTAAACCACACATCCTTCTGTTGTGCGTCATTGAATATGATATCAACCATCACAAACGAATCAGAATAATCAGCAAAGTTGGGATGGTTAGCGAATGTATTTTTTATGAATTTCTTTAAATTTTGGATGGTTAGCTGAGCCTAGCCATTCAAAAGCAATCATTTCACGACTAACGATTTCACATCCATGAGCTTGCAAGCGTTGCATTGCCAATTCCAAATCTTTAGATCGACGAGATCCAACGGCATCGGCAACCACAAATACTTCATAACCATTTTTACGTAAATCCAAAGCAGTTTGCAAAACGCAGATATGTGCTTCAATACCGGTAATGATGATTTGATTAGCTTGATGAAAAGTTTCTGGGGTTAAAACTCCCGCTGCGAAAACTGAGAAGGTTTGTTTATGGACTATTTTCGCTTGAGGTGCGGCAGCGATGATCTCTGCTGTGGTCGACCCAATTTTGTCGGCACAATGTTCGCTGATAACAGTGGGAATGGCGAGGTCATGGGCAAGCTCGGCTAGCCAAAGATTATTAGCTAGCAATGGCTCATTATCAGCTATTGCTGGTAATAGGCGAGTTTGCAAATCGATGATTAGTAGAGCAGAGTGTTGGCTATCAAGTAACATATTTAGCTTCCTGTTGCAGTGAAACAATGAAAATATAATAGCATGCCGTTCAACATGGCAAAGTATCATCCTTTGTTTTGCCATTAAAGGATGTTACTTTGCTATTCTGTCATGATGTAAAGATTTATCTGGCTGGAATGGTACCCATGCGTTTGGTCAGTGAATCTCTTGGTTCACCAAACAAATGCGCATAGTAGGTGGTATTGGCCATGACATTTTTGACATAAGTGCGGGTTTCATCAAATGGAATCGTTTCAGCGTAAATGGCTCCTTCAAGCGGAAAACTGGCTTGCCAACGTTTAGCTCTGCCTGGTCCGGCGTTATAGCCTGCTGTAGCCAAAACTTCATGCCCCAGTTGTCTGCGTACATTCGCCATATACCAGGTACCCATGCGAATATTGCCTTCAATGGTGTTGATTTCATTACTGCTCATGCCAATTTTGTTGGCTATTTCCCGCGCAGTTGCTGGCATCACTTGCATTAATCCCGATGCGCCAACACTTGAGCGCGCACCGATCATAAAGCGGCTTTCCTGCCGGATTAGACCATAAACCCAAGCTGGATCTATGCCAACCTGTTGTGCATATGGGGTAGTTAATTCTCTGAAAGGTGCTGGATAGCGCAAATGATAATTCAATTTGTTGTCAGCTTTATCTGCACTGTAAATAGCCATTTCATAGAAACCGTTGCTCTCGGCTAATGTGGCTGCGGCAATTAAGGTCTCTTCATTGAAATCACCTGTGGCAAAACGCCATTCTTGTTGGGCTTGTCGACGCATTGGCCAATTATTTTCATTTTGCGCTGTTTTAAATAAGATCAATGCACGATCAATGTTGCCATCAGTGGCTATTTTATTTTGGAGCTGTTTATTACTTTTATCAACCGTATTATGGGTTTCTACTTTTTTTCCTAAAGCTTCCTGAGAAAGCAATGAGTAGAAATTACGTCCACGCTTGGCTGTTTGTTTAAACAATTTTTCCGCTTCGCTTGTTTGTCCTTGAGCAGCATAGCAGCGAGCCAGCCAATACTGCCAGGTTACTTGCTGCTGGAGGCTCTCGGGCATCTTACGGATAATTTGGCTCAGTTTTTGCCATCGTTGTAAGCGTAAAGCGGAACGGGCGTACCATTCCCACATTTCATCATCCATTTGTTGATGATCTGCTCGATCAAAATAAGTCAGTGCTGTGGCAGCATTTAGACTATATGCTTGGGCTAACCCTAACTGAGCCCAGCCATAACCTTGCTGTGCCGATGATAGTCTGCTGGAGATTTGTTCCAAAGTATAAGCAGCAGTGGCTTTGCTGCGGTTTTCTTTGCTGATAACCTGATATAGTAAAGCTTCTTGTGCTCCTTGGCTCGCCCCAGAACTATTACTGAGCGGATCTGGTAATGGACTACCTAAAGCTTGGGCTAAACTTCGTGCATTACTGACTTGATTGCGCGACAATAAAACCCGTACTCGATGCCAGCCATTTTCTTGGGTAATTTGTTGCTTTCTGGCGGCTTGCTCCAACATGCGGTTACAACCTGTCGGCAAATTACTGCTGGTTTTACTGAGCTCGGTTAAGAAAGATTGATCTTGTTCGATCCCGGCCAAATTGGCATAACAGCGAGTTTCTTGATCGCGGAATGGTGAATCCAGTCCACGATAAAGTTCACGAAATTTGCTCCAGTCAGCTTGCTTACCCAGCTGTTGTAACAAAGCATTATGAATATTGTTGCGCATAGCACTTTTGGGTAATTGTGCCAAAAACTGCGTTGCTTGCATCACATCCCCATTTTTAGTCGCTTTAAGTACCAGCAGATATTGCTGATAACTATTAATGATCCGATCAGGGCTTTCTTTAGCCTGAGTTCCGGGAAGAACGCCAGAGCCAGAATTGATCGGTTGGATCGCCACTTCTTGCTGATTGCTGCAAGCGGTTAATGCCAGTACCGCGCCTGACAATATAGATAGTGAAATGTTCAAACTCGATTTCAGCTTTTTTATTTTTTTAATCAATTTCATTCCTTTAATTTGTCTTAATAGTCAGAATATTTATTTTTTCCAATAGGCTGGTGTAAAGAGAATAAAAACGGTAAATATTTCCAGCCTCCCAAGTAGCATAAGCATAATGCATAGCCATTTTTGTATATTGCTAAGCATGGCAAAATTATTAGATGGGCCGACTGCACCCAGTCCTGGCCCGGTATTGGTCATAGAACTGATCGATGCCGTTAACGCAGATAGGAAGTCTAACCCAGATATCATAAGTGCGAAACAAAATAATATGATTGTCGTGAAATAGACAAAAACAAAAGCCATCACGGTTAGAGCACGCCGATCCGGAATGTTATTGCCATTGATTTTTACCACACTAACGGCATTCGGATGTAGCATCAGCACCATTTCGCGCAAACTAAACTTGAATAATACGATTGCACGTATGGTTTTAATCCCCCCGCCAGCAGATCCTCCGTTGGAAAGAATATTAGCGAGAAAAAACATCCATAATGTTGCGATTAATGGCCATTGTGCGAAGTCGGCATTGGTATATCCATTCGCTAACCCAAGTGAGATCAGATTAAAGCTGGTATAGCGTAATGCGTCGATAAAAGAATAAAAACTTTGCCACCATAAATAAATCGCAATCGCAAATATGCTAAAAAACAGCATACTGATTAATACTCTGACTTCTTCATCCCGCCAGTAAAGACGCCAGCTTTTTTGTCGCAGTGCATTATAGTGATTGGTAAAATTGATGGCACCAAATATCGTAGCAATGCTGAGAATGATCTCTATTGGCACAGAGTTAAAATAGGCGATACTGGCATCATGCGTAGAAAATCCGCCGAGGGAAAATGCTGACATGGCATGACAAATGGCATCAAACCAACTCATGCCGGCCAACCGTAAAGCTAACACCGTGATAAGTGTAAATAATAAATACACGCCCCATAGTTTTTTGGCGGTTTCGGAAATCCGCGGTGCCATTTTATTGTCTTTATTAACGCCTGGTATTTCGGCCTTAAATAACTGTGTTCCGCCGGCGCCCAACATAGGCAAAATGGCAACGGCCAGAACAATAATACCCATGCCACCTAGCCAGTTCAGCATATGACGCCAAAAGTTTAATGAGGGGGCCAATGTATCCAAACTGGTCATTACTGTGGCACCGGTGGTGGTTAAACCAGATACCGCTTCAAAAAAAGCATTAGTAAAGCTCAGTCCGGGCAGGTAAATATAAAACGGCAAACATGCAATCAGAGCAAAACCAATCCACATCATGAATACCAAGGTATAGCCATCCCGTGGGCGCAACTCACGGTTGTAGCGCATGGTCAGGAGCCAGGTTATGGTACAAACGGCAATACTGATACCGGCTGTAGACGCAAATGCCGGAAGGACATGATCCATATATAGCCACGACACTATGGTTGGAATCAATAACAATAAAGAAAACAATAAACCGGTTTTGGCAACGAGATGAGCCGTAGGAGCGATTTTATTAACAAAGCTCAAATTTTTATGATGCAGGGCAAATCTGATGTGAAAATGACTCATGCGATATGCCCTATGCAAAAAAGCCCAGTTTAACCTGAATCAATTTTTCCAGATGTTGCATGGCTTTCCGATTGGAAACAAAGAAAATGACGTGATCGCCTTCTTTAAGTTCAGCATCGCGGTGTGCCATCAGAATTTCATCCTGACGAACTACAGCCGCAAAATGACAATGATTAGGCAAGCGCACGCGTGACATTTTCCGACCCACTAGCTTAGAGGTGTGTTTGTCACCATGTAAGACAACTTCAACCGCCTCGGCATTATCGCGACGTAAGGGGTGAAAAGCCACAACATCGCCCATATGCACATGTGTTAAGATAGAGCCAATGGTGATTAAATGCGGCGAGATTACAATGTTGATCGTATTTCCTTGTAGTAAGTCAACATAGCTGCGCCGGTTGATAATAGACATGACTCGTTTGGCACCAAGATTTTTCGCCAAAATCGATGACATGATGTTATTTTCATCATCATCAGTCAGCGCGCAAAAAATATCGATTTCATCGATATATTCGTTTTCAAGCAAACTTTCATCCGAAGCATTGCCATTGAGCACTAGGGTATTATTCAGGTTTTCTGCCAGCCATTCAGCCCGTTCTGGTTTGCGTTCGATAATTTTGATATCCAACACATTTTCCAGCTTTTTCGCTACGCGATATCCAACATTACCTCCACCAGCAATCATGATACGTCTGGTGCGTTGGAGGAAAGGGCGTAACTGACGCATAATTTCTTCAATATGCGCCGTCGGCATGAGCACAAAAACTTCATCATCTTCCTGCAAAATAGTACTACCCGTAGGAACGATTAATTTATCATGCCGATAAATGGCACATATTTGGCAATCAGTGTTTTCTTGCAGGTGTTGCTTCAGTTGATTGATCGATTGGTTGACTAATAATCCGCCCGCTTTGGTTCGTAACACAACTAAACGAATGCGATCCTTGGCAAAGCTAACAATCTGCAATGCACCAGGATAAACCAGCAAATTAACAATTTGATCAGTGACCAATTGTTCGGGGCTGATGGTTTCCGTAATATTAAAAAAATCTAATGTAGTGCGATTATTAACATCATTAGTTTCAAACTCAACAAAATCGCTGTAGCGAACTCGTGCAATTCGGTTGGGAATATTAAATAGGCTGTAAGCAATCCTGCAGGCAGCCATATTGGTTTCATCATTTTGTGTTAGTGCCAGAAGCATATCAGTGTCTTTTGCTCCAGCAGCAGCCATCACTGATGGCCAGGCACCATTACCCACAATAGTTTGTACATCTAATCGTTGACTAATGTTGGCCAACGCTTTTTCATTGGTATCAATAATAGTGACATCATTCTGACTCATTTTAGAAAGATTGCTGGCAATAGTCGAACCAATCTGACCACAACCCAGAATTAAAATTTTCACGTTTTATTTAGCTCCAATGTAAAAAAGATTCTATTGTATCCTTTGCTCGGTTTAATGCAAATATTGGTTTATTTACAACAAGTTTATTATAAAATATTAATGCATGCTATTTTAATAACATGAATGCTAATAGTGATTTATTCAAAATTTAACTTGTTAAAAATTAAAAATAAATTAAAAAATATTAACTATTCTATAATAAATTCATTGATATTAACCAATAAATTACAATATTATTAAAAAAGCTTTCTGATTATAGGTTAATTCAGGAATTTTTTAAAATTCCGAAACTTTCCAAACTTTTACTTACCTACGGATAAAACTATGCCTGACAAAACATTCAAGCTTAAACTAGCTGCTTTAGCTACTTCTATCGTTATGTTTGCCGGTTGTGCGCAAGTAGCTGATCTGGCTGGTTACGATTCTAAAACCATGAATGCGGATTCTGCCAAAAGCTATGCAGAATTGATCAATAAATCTCGAGCTGTAGGTGCCGTTGATAATAATAGTGCAATAGCCAAAAGAGTAAACCGAATCTTTAATCGCATGTTGCCCTATGCAGATGCAGCTAATCAGACCGGAGAAAAATTTAACTGGCAGATGAATGTGATTCGCAGCAATGATGTCAATGCATTTGCCATGCCAGGTGGCAAAATGGTGGTATTTACCGGTATAGTTACCAAATTAAATCTAACTGATGATGAAATTGCTGCAGTGGTGGGGCATGAAATGACCCATGCATTGGAAGAGCATAGTAAAAAAGCTGCTGGTCAGCAAATTATTACCAATGCAGCAGTTAAAGCTGGCGGTTCAATTATTCAGCAAAAAACCGGTTTGAGCGCCAGTACCGTAGAATTATACAAAGACACATTAAGTAAATATGGTCTGACCTTACCTTTTTCTCGTCATCAGGAAAACAGAGCAGACATCGGTGGATTACGTCTGATGGCTCAAGCTGGTTATAATCCTGAGGCCGCTGTCAGCGTTTGGCAAAAAATGAATAAAGAATTTGGTAGTAATACTTCAACCAGTCTGCTTTCAACACACCCAAGCAATGATGCGCGTATAGCTTCCATTCAGAAGATGCTACCTGAAGTGATGCCTATTTATGAGCAGTCAAAATTCAGATCAAGTAAAGTCTCTGCGGGTGGCTCTGGTAAAAGACCAGTTGGTAAAAAAAGACGCTAAATTGATCGTTATTATCACAATGCATACAAGCATAGTGGCTTGAAAGCGTGATAAAACATGGCAGAAGCTTAGGCTGACTGCCATGTTTTTGTTTTAAGTTTATTTCCTTGCCGCTTCGATATTCTGTTAGTTAAAAAGCATTTTAGCTGACAAACTTATAACCATTGAAGCCATTATCTCGTCCGTAGTCTGAGTATCTGCAATCCTCGTTTTCACTATAAATTAAAAAATAGCTTATGCTGGTTTGTCTAAATGGCTAAGCAGCGTAATCACCATAATTCTTGCCATGATTGTATTCAGCCAATCATATGATTGAACCGAAGTTTTCTCGCAAAATGTGGAAATAACTCGCAATATTAATCAACATCAAGTGTGAAAAACATCAACATCAATAAATCTGTCTGGCAGCATCTTGCTAAAACTATTGATGCTGTGCCGGAAGAAAGATCATGGCTTGTAAAAGCTTCAATATGTTCATTATTTACCTTAAATATAGACTTATTTGCTCCAAATTTCGCTGAATCAATTTTTTCAATTGATTAAAACCGCTAAAAGATTCAAAACAATGATAAAAACTAACTCGCCGCGCTAAATATAGCGGTATATTGAGGTCAGTGAATTGGGGTTTTGGTTAGTTACTGCAGGCAAATTGAACTTCACCTTAAGTGGCTGACGCGATCTGCAATTAGGTTCTGTCTCTTTTTTACCATTGGAGTAGATTGAAATCATGGTGTACTAACAAAAGCCAGCTTATAACAAAAATAGATACAGAATTTCAAACAGTTGGTTGCGTCGGCAAGAACCAAGCTGCTATATGCAAACGGCTTGTATACGAGTTTACTACATAGACCCTCAGGATAATGTTTGTGGATTTTAATACGTTACAAAAAAGATAAAATAATGATTTTTAGTGTTTTTTACTGTTTAATTAATCAATCTTAAAACCTTAAGTAGTCTTCAGGGGATAGGGTTTTACATCATGACTGGTTTTCAACAATTAGTAGATGCCTAATTTTTCTACAGGATTTGCGCCAAAAGGCATGATAAAACGGTGATTTTAAGCTGTGTAAAGATTGAAAATTGGCTGCTTTATTTTAGCTAGATCAAGTTAACCGTATTTAATCTCAACCATGCTAGGGAAATAATTTTAACTAATGTTAAATTGGAGTATGATAAATATCATCATATAAATGATGAATGTCAGTATCATAATAATTCAGGAACATTACACTAAGGAAGTTCATGATGTTAGACGCTTATCGAACAGCTGCAGCTGAACGTGAGGCCAAGGGGATTCCCCCTTTACCTTTAACTGCTCAACAAACAGAAGAATTAGTAGAATTACTGAAGCACCCGCCCACCGGTGAAGAAGAATTTTTGATTGAGCTAATATCTAATCGGGTTCCACCTGGTGTAGATGATGCATCAAAGGTGAAGGCATCTTTTTTAGCAGCGATAGCTGATGGTACTGTAAAAAGTCCATTGATCGATTCTAAAAAGGCTGTTGAATTATTAGGAACAATGCAGGGTGGTTACAATGTTCATCCTTTAATTGAATTGCTGGATCATCCCGAACTAGCACCGATCGCAGCTAATGCATTAAAACACACGCTTCTCATATTTGATGCTTATCACGATGTTGAAGAAAAAATGCGTGCGGGTAATACCTTTGCCAAAGAGGTGATTGAATCTTGGGCAAATGCTGAATGGTTCACCTCTCGCGCTAAGGTACCAGAAAAAATTACCGTTAGTGTGTTCAAAGTGACTGGTGAAACCAATACCGATGACCTGTCTCCAGCTCCTGAAGCATGGAGTCGTCCAGATATACCATTACATGCCTTAGCCATGCTGAAAAATCCACGGGATGGTATACAACCTGACAAAGCAGGTGAAATCGGTCCAATGAAACAATTGGATGCTTTAAAGGCAAAAGGTCATCCTATTGCTTATGCAGGTGATGTGGTCGGAACAGGGTCATCACGAAAATCAGCAACCAATTCACTGATTTGGCTGACCGGTCAGGATATTCCTTATGTACCGAATAAGCGCTTCGGCGGTATTTGTTTGGGTGGTAAAATTGCCCCTATTTTCTTTAATACTCAAGAAGATTCTGGCGCATTGCCTATCGAAGTGGATGTATCTGCTCTGAATATGGGTGATGTGGTGGATATATTGCCTTATGCTGGCAAAATCACCAAAAATGGCGAAACTGTTGCCGAATTTCACTTGAAGTCTCCCGTGATTCTTGACGAAGTGCAAGCAGGTGGACGCATTAATCTAATTATTGGTCGGGGTCTGACAGCTAAGGCTCGCGAGACTCTAGGCTTAGGACATTCTGACGTTTTCCGTCTTCCTCAGGCGCCTGCGCCAAGCTCAGCAGGGTTTACTCTGGCACAGAAAATGGTTGGACGTGCCTGCGGTTTACCAGAAGGACAGGGTATTCGTCCTGGAACTTATTGTGAGCCACGCATGACCACGGTTGGTTCTCAGGATACCACCGGACCAATGACACGTGATGAATTAAAAGATCTAGCTTGTTTGGGCTTTTCTGCTGATTTGGTTATGCAGTCATTCTGTCATACTTCAGCTTATCCTAAACCTGTAGATGTTAAAATGCATAAAGAACTTCCGCAATTTATTTCATCTCGTGGTGGTGTGGCTTTGCGCCCAGGTGACGGTATTATTCATTCCTGGCTAAATCGAATGTTGTTGCCAGATATGGTTGGTACAGGTGGTGATTCTCATACCCGTTTCCCAATGGGGGTTTCTTTCCCTGCAGGCTCTGGTTTGGTGGCCTTTGCCGCCGCAACTGGCGTGATGCCTTTGGATATGCCTGAATCGGTACTAGTCCGTTTTACTGGCAAAATGCAACCCGGCATTACTTTGCGTGATTTGGTTAATGCTATTCCATTACAGGCGATCAAAGATGGTTTATTGACGGTTGCTAAAGCCGGTAAGAAAAATATATTCTCGGGTCGAATCCTAGAAATTGAAGGCTTACCAGATCTGAAAGTGGAACAGGCATTTGAACTGACAGATGCTTCTGCAGAACGTTCTGCTGCCGCCTGCACGGTCAAACTCAATAAAGAGCCGATTAAAGAATATCTGCAATCTAATATTGTTTTGTTGAAAAACATGATTGCTGACGGGTATCAGGATGCCCGTACCCTGAAACGCCGGATTCAGAAAATGGAAAAATGGCTGGCTGCACCAGATTTACTCGAAGCTGATGCCAATGCAGAATATGCAGCCGTTATTGAGATCAATATGGATGAAATTAAAGAGCCGATATTGGCGTGTCCTAATGATCCTGATGATGTGAAACCATTGTCTGAGGTTGCAGGCACACACATTGATGAAGTGTTTATTGGTTCATGTATGACCAACATTGGTCATTATCGTGCTGCTTCAACTTTACTGACTGGAAAAACGGATTTACCGGTAAGATTATGGGTGGCTCCACCTACCAAAATGGATGCTAAAGAGCTTTCAGATGAAGGTTATTACAATAATTTTGGACGCGTGGGCGCACATGTAGAAACGCCGGGTTGTTCTTTGTGCATGGGTAATCAGGCTCAGGCTAGAGAAGGTTCAACTGTGGTGTCAACCTCTACCCGTAATTTCCCTAATCGTTTGGGTAAGAATACGCAGGTGTTCTTAAGCTCCGCAGAACTGGCGGCAATCTGTTCTAAACTGGGGCATATTCCCGATATTAAGGAGTATCAGGAAAATATCGAAATTATTAAAGATAAAGGATTAGAAATTTATCGTTATATGAATTTCGATCAGATTCAGGATTATGTTGAGGTTGCTGCAACAGTTGAAGCCTAAATAATTCGGTAAATGAACGTTGTTAAGGACTGCTCACAGCAGTCCTTTTTTATACCTTATGGATGTTCTACACAAGGTCATTTCTTAACTAGCTTGAGCTGAAAAAAGAGGTAAGTACTTCGTTTAGACTATCAATAGCCAAGGGTGTGACAGCCAGATTAAATAGTTCTACGCTAATATACAAGCTTGAGGCTAATTTGCAGTGTATTCATGCTTAAGCAACCGTTTTAAAGACTTTAAATTGTGTATCAAATAAATTCTCTTTAAATTGTATTACAAAACAAAAGACAATCTGTTAACATCGCCTAAGAAGATTAAACTCTAAATCTATGAATTCGGTAAAATTTTAAATTATATTTAAAAGTTTAGCGAATGAGGACGGAAAATGAACATCGCATCTAATATCACCGATCTGATCGGTCATACACCTCTAGTTCAATTAAACCGGTTGGGTAAAGATCTTCCCGGTAAATTAGTGGTTAAACTGGAATTTTTTAATCCAGGAAGCAGTGTTAAGGATCGCATTGCCGTTAATATGCTTGATGCTGCTGAACAAGCAGGAAAGATTAACGCAGACACAATTATTGTAGAGCCTACCAGTGGTAACACGGGTATTGGATTGGCGATGGTATGTGCCGCTCGTGGATACAAATTGATCATTACTATGCCTGACACCATGAGTAAAGAGCGACGTATGTTATTGCGTGCTTTTGGTGCAGAACTAGTATTAACACCGGGAGCGGAGGGTATGTCTGGAGCCATTGCGCGGGCACAGGCATTTGTGGATGCGGACCCAAACAAATATTTTATGCCACAACAGTTTGAAAATCCGGCTAATCCAGCCATACATCGTGAAACAACTGCACAAGAAATCTGGCATGATACGGATGGACAAGTAGATATCTTTGTTGCCGGAGTGGGTACAGGCGGCACCATCACTGGTGTCGGAGAGGTGTTGAAGGAAAAAAAACCTCAAGTGCAGGTTTTTGCGGTGGAACCGCAAGCTTCACCAGTCTTATCAGGCGGTGAAAAGGGACCGCATCCAATTCAGGGAATTGGCGCAGGCTTTGTGCCAAAGATATTAAATACGCATATATATGATGGAATCATTCAGGTGCCGAATGATGAAGCTTTTGCTACAGCTCGTGCCATGGCTGCTAAAGAAGGTATTTTGGTGGGTATTTCTTCAGGAGCAGCTGTGTGGGCAGGTTTGCAATTGGCAGCGAAGAGCGAAAATAAAGATAAGCTTATCGTGGTTCTAATTCCATCTTATGGCGAACGTTATCTGTCAACACCCTTGTTTGCGGATTTGGTCTAATAAAGAGTAATCGTGTGAAATAAAACCGAATATGTAATTGGGTTTTATATTACGCTTATGACTGTGCTACAATTATGGTTAATAAATGTACAGCCATACGCTGAAGCTAGCTGGCTTTTTATTTTGTTTTAAGCAATTTATTGAGTAAACAATGATGAAAAAAATATTAGCATTAAGTGTTGTCGCAGTATTATTGAGTGCTTGTAACAATTTCGAAGTTCCTACTTTTAGTAGAACTCACCCTAAATCTTCAAGTACTTCTAATACAAACAAAGTTGAGAATGGAACCATCAGAGGCAGTAATTTTAGATTGGCTGCAAGCCATTGGTCTGATGTGGCAAGAATCCGTAACGAAGCAACCCGCTTAAGTTACCGTGTTTCACAGGGTAATATGACTAAAGTTCAAGCAGCTCAGATGCTAAATAAATTCCGTATTGCTCAGGTTGGACACAATATGTTAGATGATGAAATGTATGAAATCTATCTACGTAGTGCGGTTGAAAGTCAGCAAGGGTCGATCAATACCGCTCAGTCTAAAGCCTATATTAAAAATGCCTTATTGGGCTGGCAGCAGCGTTGGCCAAATATGAAGGAAAGACCAACTAATCCAGCCTTCACTAATTTCCTGATGGAAGTGATGGATCTTAAACCTTTACAGTAAGTTTCGGTTAAAATAAAACCCTGTTGATCGTTAAACTATCGACAGGGTTTATTTTTTTAATAAGATTTATTAAGAATATTGAAGCTTAATCTTAAATCTTTACCTGATCAATCTCACTGACACTGATTAAGCAAGTATCTTGCCTACATCGGACTTGGTGGATTTTTAACAAGACAGATGATTTATCATCTGCCTTCAGGCTATTTAAATGATCTCTGCTTTTTCAATAATGACATTTTCTACTGGCACATCTTGATGACCAGCTCGATTGCCGGTTTTCACTGTTTTGATTTGATCAACCACATCTTGACCTTCTACCACTTTCCCGAAAACAGCATAGCCCCATCCGTGTAGGTCTGGAGCAGTGTGATTAAGGAAATCATTGTCTTTAACATTGATAAAGAATTGAGCACTGGCAGAATGCGGTTGCATAGTTCGAGCCATAGCGATGGTATAACGATCGTTTTTCAATCCGTTATTGGCTTCGTTTTCGATCGGTTCATGCGTCTGTTTTTGCAGCATATTTTGATCAAAACCACCACCTTGAATCATAAAGTTATCAATAACACGATGAAAAATAGTACCGTCATAAAATCCTTCGCGCACATAGCGTTCAAAGTTTTCAGCGGTTTTAGGTGCCTTTTCGTGGTCTAGTTCAATGCCAATTACACCAAAGTTGGTTGTCAGTTTAATCATGGTTAATCTCCTGATATACATGAGTTAATGGATAAATCCATTAAGGTTAAATATGCTGATGTTTTGCGGTAAGATAATCAACTTCTTCTTTACTGCCAAGGACTACAGCGACACGCTGATGTAAACCTGTAGGTTGAATATCGAGAATATTTTGTTGCGTATTTGTTGCTGCTCCCTGTGCCTGTTCGACCAATAAGCTCATTGGATTGGCTTCATACATTAGACGAAGTTTACCGGGTTTGCTTGGATCTCTTTGATCTTGCGGATAGGTGAAAAGTCCACCACGGACAAGAATGCGGTGTACTTCTGCTACCATGGAAGCTACCCAGCGCATGTTAAAGTCTTTGCCTCGTTTGCCTGTTTTGCCTGCCAGTAATTCTGCAATATACTCTTGCATCGGAGCCTGCCAATGACGCTGATTGGACATATTGATCGCAAATTCAGCGGTTTGTACCGGAATAATGGGTTTATCTTGGGTGAGCTGAAATTTATTGTCTTGATTCAAGGTAAACATGGCCACACCATGTTTGACTGTTAACACCAAAATGGTTTGCGGTCCATATAATACATAACCACTGGCTACTTGCTGTCGACCACTTTGTAAAAAACTTTCGGTGTTTAATTCGCCCGCTGGCTTGTGGAGGATAGAGAAGATGGTGCCAATGGAGATGTTGACATCAATATTGGAACTGCCATCTAACGGATCAAATAATACCAAATATTCGCCGTGTTGATTCGCCCTGACAAAGGATTCTTCTTCTTCACTGGCCAAGCCGGCCACGGCAGGTTGGGAGGTTAGCGTATTTATCAGGATCTGATTAGCCAGGACATCCAGTTTTTTTTGTTCTTCCCCCTGCACATTACCGGTGTGGGCGCTGCCAAGAATATTTCCCAGCGCACCTAAGCGCACGGCCTGATTGATGTGCAAACAGGCTTGACTGATGCTAAGCAAGACATCAGTCAAAGACGATGGCACAGAATGGTCTTGTTGCTGTTGTTGTAAATAGTCATTCAAGAGTATGGACACGCTGGCACTCCCATATTAAATTTTGTGTCATTATACATTGGCTGGTTTAATTGGTCGTAAAAAGAGATTTATGCTCATTCTGCTCAAGCAATTGCTGAGCGCAGAGTATAGCGAGCATAGTCATCTTGTCCTAATAAATTGACTAAAGCAGGTAAAGCTTCCGCCATAGTATCAGGTAGGGTATAAGGTGGATTGATGATAAATACGCCACTGCCGTGCATGCCAAAACCATCAGCTCGTGGCGTATGTACATGCAATTCAGCCTGCAAATAATTATCGGGTGACAATTTGAGCAGATTTAAAGGTAACTGTTCACTTTCTTGTCGGCTCAGGCAGGGATACCAGACCATATAACAGCCGGCAGCAAATTTTTTCAAAGCCGCTTTAAGCGTGTCAACCACGTGCTGATAATCTTGTTTCAATTCATAAGGTGGATCGATTAAGACAACCGCTCGTCTGCTCGGCGGTGGCAGCATGGATAATAAGCCTTTAAAACCATTGTCGCAAAACACCTGTGCGCGGTTAGGTAAGGAAATCTGACGCATGTTGCGACGTAATATCTCGGCATCAGCCGGATGAAGTTCAAACAGGCGCAAACGATCCTGTTCTCGCGCTAGTGCTTGCGCTAGCCATGGGGAGCCACAATAATGATCTTTATGATCGGGCAGACAGTCAGTGACTATCTGGCGGAAATGTTGCCAACAATCTGGCAGATTGGTGGCGGTCAGTAATTTCTGTAAGCCATCGCGGTATTCGCCAATTTTTTGTGCTTCAGGGCTACTCAGATCATATAAGCCAGCACCGGCATGGGTATCAATATACCAATAAGCCTTGTCTTTTAGATTAAAGTATTCCAGCACACTCATCAGGCAGAAATGTTTCAGAATGTCGGCATGATTGCCGGAATGAAAGGCATGGCGATAACTAAGCATGAGTTTTAACAGATAAGGAATCAAGAGCACAGAATGTTTATTGTACCGAATTTAGTCCGACTATCGTAGCCTTAAGCGCAATAATTGAGGAATAATTATTCTATTAGTATTGAAGGGCGCACAATTATTTGGGTAGGCTAAAAACTGAATTTTAAAATCAGCAAAGATAGCTCATTTGCTCGTGCCATTTTGGTTTAAGTTAATCAGCAAAAATTGATTGGTAGATTATGCTTGTTATTGTTATCGAAGGTACCTTTTCTTTGATCATAGTAGAATGATCAAATCTTCTGCATTATCTTGAAATGGATTAAGTTAATTAGTGTTGATACCTATTCGGGCTCCCTAAATGCGGACAAAAGCACCGCTTTTTTATGGTAATAGGGGGAATAGGGGGTAATACAGTTGGAAAATAATGTTATGTTACGATAATGTAATCGGAAATAATATTGTAGGAGACGACAATGTAATTTGATTGTTTTGTAATTGCACAAAATATGAACTAGAAAGTGTGGCTTACATCAGAAATAGCTATATCTGATTCAGATATAAAATTACTCTAACCCATATAAGAAAATGACCAAAAAAGTACTCTGTTTACTCATTCCGTTTATCGTTAATTGCAGCGGCGGAAATGTTTCTCAAGTTAATCTGGTTCAATCAAAGATAGAATCTGAAAATGTAAGCTTGAATCCTAGTCAGTCCCTTACTCTAATCAATGGTGAAAAAATATCATTATCAAATATATATGCTATACCTAACAATATAGATTCTATACAAGTGGATGATGTGCAATTTGAAGCTAAATTAGCAGATTTTTGTGGGAAGGGACATGAAATTTATGATAATAAAAAAATGCAGGGTTTTTTATCTAAAAAGCTTCAATTTATTCTATATGATCAATACAAACATAATCATACGGAACCCACGGCATTTAACTTTAACCAAGATAATGCAAATATTTATTTAACCGTTGTTAACGATGAAATCATTAGCAAATATTGTAGGAAAAGAAATATACGCACGCTAAATAGCGCTTATTTATTAAAGGTTTATTCCAACGGTGTCAGATATAATTTACTGGCTATTCATGATATAAAAACGATTGAATAAATATTAAAATCAGAGAAAGATGAAAAGAACATATTATTTGGTTGGTTTCTAGCACTGGTATTACTCTTTAGTTGCGGCAATAAACCGTTCAAAAAATGCAGAATTGAGTTTTTTCAAGGAAAAAAAATATTAATACGGCAGCAAAAGAGTTATCCATCATCTAAGAAGATGTCGAAAGCACTTATATTTTAAGTTACTTCGATATTTTTTTGCATAAGATAATGTGCTATTTGATGTTTCTTTTGACCAACTAAAGCCATGAAAGGGCTTGGAACTCTCTTAGATAAGCCATACAGATTTGGTCATTGTCGAAATACACCTTAGATTGGGCGTAAGTTTCCATCAACGGTTTATGCGAGACAGAAATAATCAATAAGAAATTTTCAAACAAATGGCTACGCATCGTTTATCTTTGTCACCAGCTATTTATGCTGCTAATTAATAAAAACAGCAAACTACTACCATGATTCGAGCTTTTTAGTGACGGATGCACTCATCAAAAATTTTAATGATTAGTGACGATCAGAGATTTGGGCTAATGAAATTCTATATAATTGGAATGAAATGCGTTATTGGTAAACTCAAGTTTTAATTATTCCAGTTTGCGCAAGTGGTTATCTGTTTGAAACAAAAAAAACAATGATCTTCTTTCATGTCACCTTAGGTGAATCATTTATTTAAATGGCGCAGAATAATTTGCGCGTGATTAAAGTTTTATATAACAAAGAATAGAAACTGTGGCGATTATTTTATTTTTAAAATTGAACAATCATTTTTTGCAGCCTGTGCTATAAGACAAACATCTTTAATTGGCTGTTGATAAAAAATTCTTCCAAAAATTTGATTTTGTTTCTGAACTATTTTTAACCAGCTGTCCCCTTTTTGTTTCCCAAAATAGGTTTTCAAACCTCAGTCCGCCCCCGATTAAAGATTGGTTTTGCGGATCTTGACCATTGCCTATCGCTTTATGCATCAATGCTCATTGCTGATATTGGTTATCACCTAATGCGCTACCTAACTGCATCACTTTGGGAAAGCAAAGCACGAAAAGGATAAAACTAAATAAAGGATGAATTGAAACTCTTAGATAAGCTGAACAGATAAAAAAAGAAAAAGCTGTCTATCATGACAGTCTCTTTTTTATATTTCGTTATCTTTTAATCTGTAATAGATTCCTTTATTTTCGAGTTCATTAATTGTTCTAATAATATTATCCTTAGTAATTCTGGTTAGAAAAATGATGTTTTCTTCATAAAAAAAAGAAGATTGTTGCAACTCTTCCGCGACATCTTGCGAAAATCTAGATATATCATAAAAAGAAATTTTGTACTTAATATTATTGGAAAATTCTACAATAATATTAAGTAAACATCCTTTACTTTCTACTTCTAGTTGATACAAATCATCATCAAAATAATATTTAGCATCATATATTTTAGGAAATTTATTTGACATAATTTTATTGACATTTAATTTCAGAATGATGAACACCATAATAGAAATTGATTCAGTTTCTTCACCTGTTTTCCATTCTCCTTTTACTTCATATTTTACCATAACATCATTTTTATACATCATCTCAGAACTTATGCCTGCCGGAGCACCACCAACATTTTTTTGGTCATGGTGTCTTTCCAGATTTCATTTTTCCTATAGATCACACCTTGTCGGTTAATAAAAGCAAGCTGCTTTTCGTCAATATGATAACTATATTGTCTTTCTTCATTACATAGTAATTCTCCCTCCAGTTGGTGATCACCAACATGCAGCCTGATTTGAAATGTTTTATCGGTAGGATTATGACTAACGAGATCAATGTAATGATAAAAAAACAGCAGCACCCGACCCAAAAGGCAACACTCGACTATCATCAGCAAAAGGATGAAAGCTATGATTTGCCCGTTTGATTATTTCAAGTTCTGAATGGAGAACCAACCAATGAATTAAATTACTGATCTGGCCGATTTCACAGCCAATACCGGAACGAGCTACGCCAAACGAAAGTTCCATTCCATTCATAAATCCTCGCCTTTTTGGTGGTTTTGCCACCAATCGGCACAACGAAAAATATTCACCAGATTTAATTAAGAATCCATTTAGCGAATCAACTGCAATTTTTAGGTTTATGACTTGATTGTATTGAAGTTGAATGTCACTATTACCCAATCGACGTATTATTGGATGAGTGTTTTTTATAGCGAAATGGTAAACGTAAATCATGACACAGTTCTAAGCTATATTGGCGTTAAAGAGCAATAGCAGAATAAACGACGAAATAAACGACGCTGATTCACTCTTAACCAATAAAGTAGGGGTGATAGCTTGATAACGGTCTGCGCATTATTTTTTTACTTTTATTCTTCTAACATAGATGATAACGATTTACCATTATGTTGTTAATTTAATTATATTTTTTGGTATTGCTAACCGGACTCTTTGCAATATTGATCTAAATACCTGAACAATTAAGCTAGTTTATTCTCTGAAATAATTCTTTTATGCTGTGGGAAAATCTTGACGGGTGGATTACTATCAGAATATTAGATTGACTATTGGGTCAAGGCGTACCAATATTAGGTTTATTTGGTCAAGTACATGTTATTTGAGCTTTTTTGTAAGCTGTAAAAACAAATTATCAAAGGGGGAAGGATGTCAGATTATCAGTTATATATAGGGAATAAAAATTATTCTACGTGGTCAATGCGTCCTTGGCTAGTGATGAAACATTTTGATCTGGTTTTTACCGAAAAAAAAGTTCGATTCGATAGTTTTGCTGCTGATTCGGTCTTTAAACAAACCGTTATACCGCTCAATCCATTTGGAACGGTGCCGATTTTAGTGGATGGAGAGATTAAGGTAACGGATTCTTTAATGATTTGTGAGTACTTGGCTGATAAGCATCCTGATGTTGAAATGTGGCCGAAAGAAGAAAAAGCGCGGGTAAATGCCAAAAATCTGGTGGCAAAAATGCATAATGGTTTTCCTTTTGTGCGGCAATATTTACCGATGAATATTGAGGCTTTTATGCCGGAGGTGGGGCAGATTATCATGCGCGATCAGCCGCAAGTACGCCATGAAGTTGAATTTTTGGATCAAATACTGTGTGGTTTTTTAAAACAGTCTAACGCTTATCTGTTTGGTCAATTTACCATTGCTGATGCTTTTTATGCGCCGTTGTGTATGCGGCTTAAAAATTATGCTATACCCATCTCTGCTCGCCTGTCACAATACATTGATCAGTTGCTACAAAATTCAGCTGTGGCTGAATGGGTTGCCGATGCCCTTGAAGAAAAAGATTTTGTGGAGATGGATGAACCTTATCGGATTAAGGCTTAAAGCAAACGCGCTGAATTCAGCGCGTTTGCTTTTTGGATAAGCTCATTTATTGATTGATGCTTTGTTTGATTTCCAAAGCGAGATGAGGATTCCACATTGCTCCGGTTGCGCTCATGACAGCATCTGCACCCGCAGCACGGTATTGCTGATAATGGTCGGCGGTACTCACACCACCTACGCCCACTATGCTGAAATGGTGATTTAATTGCTGTCTTAATCGACAAAGTCTTTGTACCATGTCTAGCCCTGCCCAGCGGATGGCATCGCCACATACTCCGCCACTGGGACGATTCTGACCTAATGCTGGTTGTCCGTGTTCGTCTACCGGATAGGCAGATAAGGTATTGATGGTGCTATAACCATCTACAACTCCGTCTAATTTTTGCAGTAGTGGTAAAACGTCGTTATCGTTGGCAAAATAAGCCAGTTTTAATAATAAAGGCTTGTCGGGCACGGCATTTTTAATTTCTTTCGCCAGACGTTCTACTTTATCAAAATCAAAACATAAAAGTTTGTTAGCGCCTTCATTCGGACAGCTTAGATTTGCTTCGAGAATAGGTGCGCCGGTTTCATTAACTAAACGTGCCGCAAGGGCATAATCTTGTTCAATAGAACTGCTGTTACCTGGCGTTCCCTGAAAACTACCAATGACGTATTGTCCCTGCTGCGCTGCACTGACTGCTTCGGCCATATCACTTTGCCACACCTCAGGATCAAATGATGGCACCCCAAAGGAATTGGTAATGGAGATGGGGCTGGTGTAATTTTTATCGGCTAAGACGGTGTCTAGATTGGCAGACAGTTTGCCCTGAGGGTGAATGGATAAGACGTTAGGTAAGGGATGACTTTTATGCGCTTTGGTACGTACTGTTTTGTACACACACAAGTCAAAACCATAGGCGAAAGCTGCTTTGACAAATTTAGCGTTAAGTAACGGTCCGGCTGGAATGCCAAAAGGTAGATTAACTTCCAGATTTAAAAACCGGCTGGTGTGAAGTGTGTTCACAGGTGTGGCAGGGGCGTGCTCAAAAGCACCAAACGGTCCCTGCTCGTAGTTATCTTCATAACTTAATAATGGATCATAAAATGGGACGGTGGTATTTTGCATGAAAGAATCCTGGTTATTTTATGGCCACATGCCGGAAAGTCATTATACGAGCTTAGTATCACGGTGTTGCGATTAATGCAGAAATTTTTTGCATATTAGCTGTAAACGCTTGAGTAGGATGATGATTAATGAATGATTATTATTGTAAGTATTTGTATAGATAAAATTAAATTAGGGTGTTGTATGAAGTGTTGTTTGCAGGATATTGGATTTCTATCGCGGAATTGATTGGTTTGATTATCAGATGAATATCGCTCATGAACAGAGAATGGATAATTGAAGCTGTCTTTTAGACCTGATGATTTTTGCCGCCATAAGTAGGATAAAAAGGCTACTTTTTAAGTAGCCTTTAGTCATGCCTATGTTTGTGTGCACTTAATTGAACGTGCTCAATTTAACTGGGAAGTACAATTTGGACAACGTTTGGCATGAATTGGAATATCGGTACAGCAATCAGGACATTGTTTAGTTGTAACTTGTGGCGCAGGTGCTTTGTGCAGTTTGTTGATGGCTTTAACCAGCATAAATATGGCAAAACCAATGATAATCAGGCTGATCAAGGTATTGATAAATAAGCCTATGTTGAGCGTTACTGCACCTGCAGTCTGTGCTGCACCAAGTGTTTCGTAAGGACCAGGTGCGTTAGGACCCTGACGTAAGGTAATAAACAGGTTTGAGAAATCAACGCCACCTATCAGTAAACCGATGGGGGGCATAATGATATTGTCTACCAGTGATTTCACCATGTTGCTGAAAGCGGTTCCTACGACCATACCAATGGCCAGATCAATGACGTTACCACGCATCAAAAAAGCTTTAAATTCATCAAGAAATTTCATGATTTCTCCAAGTGTTCAATAAAATTAATTACTTAGCTTTTTCATCTTAGCGCGATTAGTTTCTTTTACGGGATCAATTGCTTATTTTTGCAATGTAAAAAAAAGTTGCCTGACAAGTACAGGCAACTTTTTGGCATGCTGAAGCCATCATTCAGCTTTAGGATTATCCAAATCTTCTGGCACACCTAAAGCATTGATGCTGTAGCCACCATCAACATAGGTGATCTCGCCGGTAATGCCTGATGCCAAATCGGACAGCAGGAATGCGGCAGTATTACCCACTTCTTCGATAGAAATATTGCGACGGATCGGATTTTGTGCCGAAACGTGAGATAGCAAGCGGCTGAAATTGGCAATGCCGGATGCTGCCAATGTTTTGATTGGACCAGCTGAGATACCATTACAACGGATACCTTCCTGACCAAGACACGCTGCGGTAAAGCGAATGCCAGCTTCCAGAGAGGCTTTAGCCATGCCCATCACATTGTAGTTAGGAATAGCACGAACTGCACCCAGATAGGTGAGGGCAACGATGGAACTGTTGTGACCGGTCATCATTGGGCGAGCAGCTTTAGCCAGAGCAGGTAAACTATAGGCTGAAATTTCATGCGCGGTCATGAATGCTTCACGGGTGATGCTATCAAGAAAATCACCGGATAAGGCTTCTTTGGGGGCAAAGGCGATGGCGTGTACCAATCCATCCAATTGACTCCAATTTTTTCCTAAATCAGTAAATAACTGGTTGATTTCTTCATCGCTGTTAACGTCGCAACGAAATACCAGTTCAGAGCCGAATTCTGCTGCCATTTTACGAACACGGTCAGCAAGTTTATCCACTACGTAGGTGAAAGCCAGCTCAGCTCCTTGTTCATGACAGGCTTTCGCGATGCCATAAGCGATGGAACGGTCAGAGATCATACCGGTAATCAGGATTTTTTTGCCTTGTAAAAAGCCCATAGATATATCCTTGAAGTGATTTGCTTTTATCATAAAACCCGCATTATAACCGTAATTGACTAATAACGCGATATGCTTAGCTAGAGTAGAAACTTTAAAACGGGTTGATTTGATGGTGATTAATCAGCCCGTTGCCTAATCAGTGAAGTGAGGTTTACTGGCTCAGACCAGATAAATAGATATCAGCGTCTAAAGCTGCCTGACAACCTGACGCTGCACTGGTTATGGCTTGACGGTAAATGTGATCTTTGACATCGCCAGCAGCAAAAACGCCAGGAATGTTGGTGGCGCCGACATTACCGTCATTACCGCCTTTGGTAATCAGATAACCGGTTTGATCCATATCCAGTTGTCCTTTGAATATGTCGGTATTTGGATGGTGACCAATGGCAATAAAGACGCCATTTACAGCTATGATTTCGCTTAATTGGTTGTTATCGATAACGCGCACGGCATTGACACCATTTTCATCGCCCAAAATTTCATCGACGGAGCAATTTAGCTTGAGGATGATTTTGCCTTCTTGCGCGCGTTCCATCAGTTTATCGATCATAATTTTTTCTGCACGAAAGGTATCACGCCGATGAATTAAGGTGACTGATTTGGCAATATTCGCCAGATAGAGCGCTTCTTCGATGGCGGTATTTCCACCACCAACAACGGCTACATCCTGATCTTTATAGAAAAAACCATCACAGGTTGCACAGGCGGATACGCCTCTGCCAGCAAAGACTTCTTCACTAGGCAAGCCAAGATATTTCGCTGAAGCACCAGTAGCAATGATGAGTGCATCACAGCTGTAGGAACCCATGTCGCCAATTAATGTAAACGGACGGTGTTGTAAATCAACTTGGTTGATCTGATCAAATATCATTTCGGTACCAAAACGCTCGGCATGAGCCTGAAAACGCTGCATTAATTCGGGACCTTGCACACCTTCGAAGTCGGCTGGCCAGTTGTCGACTTCCGTCGTGGTCATTAATTGTCCACCCTGAGCCATGCCGGTGATCAATGTTGGTTTAAGACCTGCACGGGCTGCATACACCGCTGCGGTATATCCGGCTGGCCCAGAGCCAAGAATGATTAATCGGCTATGTGTGAGTTCGCTCATGATCTTTCCTTATTTCTAACGTCTATCTGTACTCAGGTAAATGTTGCATACTGTACCACAATACCGATCAGTTCAATTGACTGCGTGAGACAAGTGAGATGACTGAAGAGGTAATGGTGTAGCAAGTGTCACTTAATGGTGATGTTCAATCATCCCATCTAAATGGTACTGGGTGCTGCAATATGGGCATTGAATGCTACTATTGGATTGAATGGGTAAATAAACCCGCGGGTGTCCGTTCCAGGTTTCATGTTGTGGACCGGTGCAGATTAAGGGCAGATTTTTGGAGGTGATGGTTATCACAGGATGATCGGTTTGGTTCATGAATGATTCCTGTTAACAGTCTGCTGGTAATCAGATTAGCAGGTTCAGCTTGCCTTTTAAGCAAACTGAACCTGATTCAAAGCTTAATCGATATACGTTAGCCAAGATTCATATTTGGCATTTCTACCATTGACGATATCGAAATAGCGCTGTTGAATTTCCGTGGTGATTTTACCACGAGCACCAATGCCGATGGTACGACCGTCAATTTGTCGTATCGGCGTCACTTCTGCGGCGGTGCCTGTAAAGAACACCTCATCGGCAGTATAAAGTTCATCTCGAGTAATGTGTTTTTCGATCACGGATAAATTCATATCGGCAGCTATGGACATGACGCTGCGGCGGGTAATACCGTCCAAGGCTGCATCCAAGGATGGTGTATACAGTTGTCCATTAGCGATCATAAAGATGTTTTCGCCTGAACCCTCAGCCACAAAACCCTGAGAATCCAATAAAATGGCTTCATCATAGCCGTTACGGGTTGCTTCATTAACTGCCATGATTGAATTCATGTAATTGCCATTGGCTTTGGCTTTAATCATGGTAATGTTGGGATGATGGCGCGTAAAGGAACTGATCTGAACTCGAATACCTTGCTGTAAGCCTTCTTCACCCAGATATGCGCCCCATGGCCAAGAAGCCACAATGACGTTTACATCATCCTGATCGGGACGAACACCCAATTTGTTCGAGCCATAGAATGCCATAGGACGGAAATAGCATGATTCCAGCTTATTGGCTTTAACTAAATCGATATGCGCCTGATTAATTTGTTCTGGGGTGAACGGCAGATGCATGCCGGTGATTTTAGCTGATTTAAATAAACGTTCGGTATGATCCTGCAAACGGAATATGGCGGTTCCCTTGGCGGTAGAGTAAGCGCGTACGCCTTCAAACACGCCTAATCCATAATGCAGTGTATGTGTTAGAACATGGGTTTGCGCTTGACGCCATTGAACCATGTTGCCGTTATACCAAATAAAACCGTCTCGATCGGCCATAGACATAGATAGAACTCTCCAAAAAATGACATTAAGCTGCAAGAGTAGAATTCATGCTTTGTTTAGGGTAAAGCAAAGTAATGGTTCTCACTTCAGCAGTTATCAAATGTATAGATAATTGCGCTTTTCGGACTTATTTTTAGCCGTTATTCACGATTTCCATAAGTAATGTTAATTAATTATTATACACTTCTAAAAAATTTTTGTTTTTATTGCAAACTGTTTTTGTGGTTTCTTTTAACTCAAACACGAGTTAACCGCTGCTGTATCAGTTGACTGAATATTGAAGCTAAGGTATGACTTTTTATTGTTTTTCCTGCAGATTCAGACGGTTTATTCAGCAAAATGCATCCAGTTCCCTTCGTTGCCACTAGGGTGTAATACTTTGTCCAGCTGTTGTAACTTTGATTTATAGTGCTCAATGATGATTCAGGTCAATTAGGTTTTCTTTTATTGATGGCGGCACGCCATAATTATGAATATATTAATAAATAAGATTATTGTGAGCTTTGCAAAGTCAATGATTACTCCTTTTTTCTATTATCAAGCATGAGTGTTATGCGAATGAGTAGTGGTAACTCTAGGCGCAACAGTTTGTATATTATATAGGGATTAATTTTACATTGGCTTTCTCTTCATATCGTTTCAGCGTGCTCTAAGCATTCTGAGTGCACGTTGTGATGACTCTGTATAGATTTACATTGCTATTTTTTATTTACTTAATAAAACAAGATTTTATTTTTCATTTT
The DNA here is from genome assembly GCA_945267035.1 of uncultured Neisseriaceae bacterium. Classification (GTDB taxonomy): domain Bacteria; phylum Pseudomonadota; class Gammaproteobacteria; order Burkholderiales; family Neisseriaceae; genus Snodgrassella. Next base: position 26,519 of record CALYOS010000007.1, read on the forward strand.
TGAGTTTTATTTCAATTAATTGCGCTTACAGTCTTTAAAATAAATGAGTTGCCTAAGATGACAGCCATTTTTGCTATTAAGTGACTAAATCGTTTAAACTGTATAATAAATGCAATTTTTTTAATTTCTTTATTTTTTAATTGTTTTTAAATAAAACAATGCCTTTCAGGATGGGAAGTGATGAAGATTATTTATACTTTGATCAAACTGGTGGTGTTAATTGCATTGTTATTATTGGCAATTAGTAATACACAGACGGTTACCTTCAGTTATTTACCCGGTCAGTCTGTTGATGTAACGTTGATTGTGGTATTGCTGGCTTTTTTTATTGTCGGTGCAATATTCGGGGTGATTGCAACGTTTGGTCGCCTTTTGCAGTTGCGCTCGCAGGTCAATGCTTTGCAGGGACAATTAAGAAAAGAGCAGGAGATCAATGTTCAGTTGCAATCGGAAAAGAATGCTTTACAATCTGCCAATCAGCCAGTGATATCAGATACAATGTCTTCTGAATCTAAGAAGTAAAGAAAGTTAGCTGTTTGTATGGATAGTAATGATTTTTGGATGTGGCTTGCTCCGGTAATTATGCTACCGGTGTTTTTCGCTATGGGCTGGTTTGCAGCCCGAGTTGATATGCGCACAGTATTAAAACAGGCAAAAACCATCCCGGAAGGTTTTTATAAAAGTTTAGATGCTTTAGTAGAACATAAAAGCGGGGTGGCTGTGCGAGAACTTGCCGAGGTAGTCGATCAGCAAAGTGATGCCAGCCAAAGTACCTATGAGTTACATCTGACTTTAGGTAAACTTTATCGCCAACGCGGCGAAAATGATAAGGCCATTACTCTACATCAGCGTTTGCTGGAATCTCCAGACACGGTTGAAGATCGTCGGGATAATGTGACGTTTGAGCTTGGGCAGGATTTTCAAGCTGCTGGTTTGGTGGATCGAGCAGAGCAAATTTTTGTGGGTTTGCAGCATGGAAGTAAAGCCAGAGCGGCACGCGAAATTTTACTGAATATTTATCAGCAGGATCGGGATTGGCAAAAAGCAATCAATCTGGCCGAAGAATTGAGTTCATCAGAACAGTCTTACCAGTTCGAAATTGCCCAATTTTTTTGTGAATTGGCTCAATTGGCGTTATATCAGTCTGAATACAATAAAGCACGAGAATATGTGTTTAAGGCTTTAACTACTAATCGTAAGTGTTGCCGCGCCAATATGATTCTTGGTGATGTTGAACTGAAACAGGAAAACTATCAGGCAGCCATCGATGCCTACAGCGCCATCGAAAAACAAAATTATGAATATTTGAGTTTAATCGCTGATCGTCTGTATGACGCTTATGAAGGGCTGAATAAGGCTGCGGATGGTTTAGCGGTTTTGATTGGTTATGCCCAGACTTTTCCGCAACTGGATTTAACCAGCGTAATTTATGAAAAGTCTTTACCCATATACGGCGAAACCAAAGCCACTGAAACAGCGATTGATCTGGTGCGCCGTAAACCCACTTTAACCGGTACTTATCGTTTATTGGCGGTATTACAAAATAATATTGATGCAAAATGGCGCGTTGATGTAGATATGATGCGTTCTGTGGTGGGCATGCAGATGCAAAAATCCGTTATGTACCGCTGTCGTCATTGTCATTTTAAATCGCAGGTTTTTTTCTGGCATTGTCCAGCATGCAATAAATGGGAAACATTTACCCCAAACCGCATTGATGTTTAAAACTGAGTGAAAAATGTATGATCTGGCTGGCTGATGTGGTTTTGACAGCCAGTTTTTTATGTGTATTCAATGCTTAAATAAATTTTGGTTAACTTGTCTAAGCTAACTATTTTTCCTTGATTTGACTGTCTAATTACCCATGAATCCCTTAATACTTGATACTGAAAACTATGCTCATCCTCGCACGCCGGTCATTGTGGCGTTGGATTTTGCTGATGAAAAGCAAACTTTGCAGTTTGTGCGACAATTATCTCCACACCTATGCCAGCTGAAGATTGGTAAAGAGTTATTCACTGCTTCTGGTCGTCATTTGGTCGAACAGCTTGTTCATCAGGGCTTTAAGGTATTTCTGGATCTGAAATATCATGATATACCCAATACGGTGGCTGCTGCCTGTAAGGTGGCTGCTGAAATGGGTGTGTGGATGGTTGATATGCATGCCAGCGGAGGGCAGCGGATGATGGAGGCGGCCGCCGAAGCGGTCAGTCATTATCAGCATCGACCATTTTTGATTGGTGTAACGGTGCTGACCAGTATGACGCAGGCAGATCTATTGCAAACCGGCGTGAACAGACCTATTGCTGAGCAGGTGATGCATTTGGCTGGTTTGGCTCAACAGTCTGGTTTGGATGGAGTGGTTTGCTCGGCACAGGAAGCAACGATGTTGCGCGCTCAGCTTGGGCAAGAATGGTTGCTGGTTACCCCTGGTATTCGTCTGAGCACAACGACTACAGATGATCAACGTCGCATTATGCTACCAAAGGATGCGTTAGCTGCTGGCAGTAGCTATTTGGTTATGGGTCGTCCCATCACCCAAAGTGAAAACCCAGTCTTATTACTCGAACAAATCAACCAAGGCCTGATCTGATTGCCCCATTATTGTGGTAAAAAAAGAGCTTGAAAAAAATTCAAGCTCTTTTTTATCTGTATTAACCAGTTAATTGTAAGCTAATGAGTTTTTTCAAGGGCGGTAGATTATTGCTTACCCGCAGCACCATGGAGCGAACCAGTCGCGCAGGGGGGGTATCATTGGTGAACAAAGAAATCATGGCGTTTGTGCCGTGATAAAGAGCCAAGGTATGGGGCATATGATGACGCTGATAACTGGCCAGTAGGGCACTGCTGCCTATGTCTTTGCCTTGTTGTACAGCATCATTAATTTTTTTGGCTAAAATACCCACACTATTCAGGCCCAAATTAAAACCATGTGCCGTTACCGGATGCATGCCGACCGCAGCATCACCAATCAATGCAGCCCGATGGGTATAAAATGTATTGGCATGAACACCCACTAATGGATAATGATGGATGGTGCTGGCTAAGGTCATATCACCAAGTTTACCGCGCAACTGTTTTTTGATGTCTTCTTCCAATTGCGTTGGTGTCATGGAGAGAATTTCTTTGACATATTCATTATTGATGGTGATTACGCAGTTGGTTAAATTTTCTTCTAGCGGTAATAAAGCCAATGTTCGACCATAATGAAAACATTCAAATGCCGTATGCTGATTGGTCAACGTGTGGCGCATTCTAAACACGATTACTGTGCGGCCGAAATCACGCATATTTGCCCCTATGCCAAGTTGGCGGCGAATACCTGAAAATCGACTGTCAGCAGCGATCAAAAGTTTGCTTTTTAAAATTTGTCCATTATCCAGCACCGCTTCAATAGTTTCTGGCTGACTATTATTAACTTCGGTGATGCTATGTCCATCGATGATTTGAACGTTTTCATAGGGCAAAACCGCTTCATACGCTGCGCGACGTATATTATGATTACTGATTAAAAAACCCAAAGAATTAGCCGGTTTGCCACGAGCCTTAGTGGGTTGTTCAAAATGTAACTGATAATTTGAATGACCATTGATGACTTTAGCATCGCGTAATGGATAGATTTCTTCCGGAGAAATTTTTGACCATAACTGAAGCTTTTGCATTAATTCTTTGGAATAATGAGTCAGGGCTATTTCCCGACCATCGAAAGGGGGCTCAGCTAAAGTAGCACGGTCGTTTTTTTCTACTATGGTGATCGCTAAACCAGATGGTGCCAATGCGCGCGCCATACTGAGTCCGGCAGGACCAGCACCGACAATAACAACATCAGCTTGTTCGATCAATCGTGCCGGTTCATTATGTGTAGTCATAAAACTGATTCCAAATTATGGTTATGTGTTTCATTTGAGTGCAGTATAACTAAATCTGCTTCGGGATACTACAGTTGCATTTAACGCAATTAACTTATTTAAGCGATCAGTATTAACTTCGCCTCTGCTAGAATATTCCTATCGTTATGTGATTTCAAGATTATCTGTATGAGTAAAACCCCTTTTCAGGATCAATTGAAACAATTAAGTAAACAGGCTAAGGCGCAACGGCAACAACAGCAGGAAGAAGCGCGCCAGCAGCAGCAAAGTCGAACTGAAGATATCGATTTTGCTAAAGAAATGGGAACGTTGGTGACACCGCTGAAACCACGCAATCAATTTCAGCATCCGCGCAATTCATCTGCGATTAAGATCAGGGCCAAATCTGCTGATGAGTTAATCGATGATAGCAGCTATTTTTATATTGGAGATAGTCAAAAGGATGAAGCACCAGCATTTTTTAGTAAAAATGGTCGGGGTAAGCAGGATATCCAGCGTTTACAAGCTAAACATTATCCCATTGTGGCCTATGTTGACTTGCATGGATATCGTCAGGATGAAGCACAGGAAACACTCAATGAATTTATTGAGTATGTTCAGCAACATGGCGTGGTGGGTGAGATCGTGCATGGTAGCGGATTGGGGTCAAAAAATTATCAGCCAGTATTAAAAAATTTAGTCCGGCGCTGGTTGATGGAGCATCCGCAAGTTCTGGCTTATGCTCAACCGAATGAGCGCAATGATGGTGCGGTGTATGTATTGGTGAAAAGAAAACAACGACATCCCAATACTGATCAATAAATTTAGCGATTTGGGCTAATAATTGTTTACCTATTTGACCAAAACACGCACAATATGGGTCAGCATGAAGACTGCATAAAGCTAAATTTTATTATCTGCAGATGTTCAATCAAGCTTTCTGTATTCATGAGCCGTATTTAATCCATTTAAATGGTGTAACAAACCAATTCATGTCAGAACTTAACCACAGAAAACGCCTGCTTTCACAGCGAGAAATAGAACTTGCCCGAAATACTTTGGGCAATGCTATTGATTGGCGTAAGGTGCAAATAGCCGACGGGGCATGGTGGCTGCTGCACCCCCATGCTGCTATTACTTGCGGAAATACCATTGTGTTTCCCTCGGCGCATTATCAGCCGGACTTTAGTCAAAGTGATGTGGAAACACGGGCTTGGTTTATTCATGAGTTAGTGCATGTGTGGCAATATCAGCATGGCTATCCTTTGTTATTTGCTGGTGTTTGTCTCGCTGTAAGAGGAGGATATTATCAAGCTCGTGGCTATACCTATCCAGCATTGAATACCATCAACGCCTTTAGAGACTTAAATATGGAGCAGCAAGCAAGGGTTGTTCAGCACTATTATCTGGCTCAACAACATGATCCACGTTATTTATCCTGCTTGCCCGAATTTCGCCGACTTCTGAAACCATTTTTTCAAAACCCTGATAACCGCCATCTATTGCCTCGTAAATTTTGAGTTTGTTTTTGCCAGGCATGTCTTTAGCCAATATTTCCGAACTGGAAGCGGCAACTGTTATAATTAGCCATTAATTTTTCCATGAATACAGACCATGTCAGAATGTGATGAAGTTTTAGTTAGTCTCAAAACAGTACAAGATTTTTTTCGCTATGCAGTCAGTCAGTTTAATCAGGCTGAGCTCTTTTTTGGTCATGGGAATGACAATGCCTATGATGAAGCAGCCTATCTGATTCTACATACTTTGCATCTTCCCTTGGATACTTTAGAACCTTTTCTACAAGCGCGCCTGTTAACGGATGAAAAAGTGAGGTTACTTCAATTGATTCGTCGCCGAGTTGAGGAGCGTATTCCGGTGTCCTACCTGACCCATCAAGCATGGCAGGGTGAATATGAGTTTTATGTCGATGAACGGGTAATTGTGCCGCGCTCATTTATTTACGAGCTTTTAGGGGAACCATTAAAGCCGTGGATTGAATATGAAGAGTTGGTCCATAATGCCTTAGATCTGTGTACTGGCAGTGGTGCATTGGCCATTCAAATGGCTCATGTTTATCCCGAAGCCACCATCGATGCGGTTGATATCAGTCTGGATGCGCTCGAAGTGGCTGGAATTAATGTGGAAGCCTATGGTCTGGAAGACAGGATACATCTTATTCACACAGACTTATTTACTGGCTTAGAAAAGACTTATGATCTCATTGTCTCCAATCCTCCGTATGTAGATGCAGAGTCGGTGGCAGAACTTCCAGAAGAATATTTACATGAACCGGAACTGGCTTTAGGAAGTGGAATAGACGGATTAGATATCACCCGCCAGATTATTCAGCAGGCAGCGAAATATCTTAATCCACAAGGGGTGTTATTGGTTGAGATAGGGCATAACCGCGATGTTCTGGAACAGGCATTTCCGGAGCTGCCATTTACCTGGCTCAATACCAGCGGCGGTGATGGCTTTGTATTTTTGCTGACGCGCGAAGATTTACTGCTGAGCTGAGCAAAATAGATTGTGTCAATGAATTGGCAATGATGGATTTACCAGGTACTAAAAGGTCGCTTAACCAGATTGTTGTTGTAATAGCGGGGATCATGTGAAACTTCTTTGCCAATCCATGCGGGCAAATGTAGAACCTGATCTGGCGAGAGCAATTCTACTTCGGCCATTATCAATCCCTGATTGGCGCCTAGAAATTCATCAATTTCCCAGACAACATCATCTACAGGGATGCGATAGCGATATTTCTTGATTATTGGTTGCTCAGCCAGCTTCTCCAGCATCATCTCGGCATCAGCTAAAGGAATCGGGTATTCAAATTCACTTCTACTGATTCCTTCAGTGAGCCCTTTAATGGTTAGAGTAGCTTGATCGTGTTGAATGCGTACCCGAACAGTGCGATGTTTGTCTGTGGATAGATAACCTTGACTAAACAATATGCCACTGGCTAATTCTCGCCATGCATTGCCATTAACCAGAAATTTGCGTTCAATTTCTTCTGCCATTTACCTTCCTATATTGATGTTCAATTCTAGTGAGTTAGCCATCACTGAATTTTTAATGCTGCACAGTTGATTTACGCTTTGCATTAATAACTTGAGTAATTGGATAATCATCTGTTGCAAGAGACAAAATAAAGTCAGTGTCAACAAGATGGAACTTGTCATTGCGACTATGCAAATGATGATCATAATGCAGTTTGAATCTTAAACCAAATTTTTGCCAACATGGCGGTAAATTTTAATCTAACCCATAGGTCGTTTTAACTGATGATGTTTGAAGAAGAGCAGCATTAAAAAAGCGGATGGGGTTTCCATCCGCTGATCATGCTGAATGAATGCAGTGCTTAGGCAAAAGTCAAAATACCATCTTGTGCGGTAATCATGATGGTACTACCTGGAGCATAATCACCAGCCAGTAACTCTTTTGCCAATGGGTTTTCGATTTCAGTCTGAATAGCGCGTTTTAACGGACGTGCGCCATACACCGGATCAAAGCCCACCTGTGCCAAAGCATCTAAAGCAGCATCGTCAACCTGTAAATGCAAATCCATGTTTTCTAAACGCTTGCGTAATCCCGCCAATTGAATATTGGCAATGGCACGAATATTGGATTGATTGAGACTGTGGAAAACCACCACTTCATCAATTCGGTTGATGAGTTCAGGACGGAAATATTGTTTCACTTCTTCCATGACTGCCGCTTTAATTGCTGCATAGTCTTCCGTATCCATCTTTTGGATTTCCTGACTGCCGATATTCGAGGTCATCACGATAACTGTATTTTTAAAATCAACTGTTCGTCCTTGACCATCGGTTAACCGCCCATCATCCAATACTTGTAACAAAATATTGAAAACATCTGGATGTGCTTTTTCAACTTCATCTAACAGCACCACACTGTAGGGATTACGGCGGACTTGCTCTGTCAGATAACCACCTTCTTCATAACCGACATAGCCGGGAGGCGCACCGATGAGTCGGGCGATAGAGTGTTTTTCCATATACTCAGACATATCGATGCGGATCAAATGTGATTCACTGTCGAACAGAAAAGTTGCCAGCGTTTTGCACAGTTCGGTCTTACCCACACCAGTAGGACCTAAAAACAGAAAGCTGCCATAAGGTTTATTCGGGTCTGCCAGACCAGAGCGCGAACGACGAATCGCATCGGCTACAGCACGTACCGCTTCATCCTGACCCACCACGCGTTCATGCAATACTTGCTCGATTTTAAGAAGTTTTTCGCGCTCACCAGCCATCATTTTAGAAACAGGAATGCCAGTCATGCGTGACACGATTTCTGCAATTTCTTCTGAGCCGACTTTAGTACGCAGCAACTTATTGGGCTGCTCACTAACCTGACCATTATCGGCTGCCTGTAATTGTGCTTCCAGTTTTGGTAACTCTTCATATTGCAGCTTAGCTACATCTTCCCATTTGCCTTCACGTTTGAGTGCATCCATTTTGATTTTTAAATGATCAATCTGTTCTTTAATGGTCACACTGCCTTGAGCTTTGGCGCGTTCGGCTTTCCAGATTTCATCCAGATCGGCAAACTCGCGTTTCACATTGTCCAGTTCTTCATCCAGCAATGCTAAACGTTTCATACTGGCTTCATCAGTTTCTTTCACTAAAGAAGCACGTTCAATTTCTAGCTGTATTTCACGGCGTTTAAGTTTATCCATGCTTTCTGGCATAGATTGACTTTCAACTTTGATTAAAGACGCGGCTTCATCAATTAAGTCGATGGCTTTATCCGGTAAAAAACGATCGGTTATATAACGATTAGATAATTCAGCTGCAGCTACAATGGCCGGATCGGTGATTTCCACACCATGATAAATTTCATAACGTTCTTGTAAACCACGCAGAATGGCGATGGTGTCTTCAACCGTCGGTTCTTTAACCAGCACTTTCTGAAAACGACGCTCCAATGCCGGGTCTTTTTCAATGTACTGCCGGTATTCATCTAAAGTAGTGGCACCAATACAATGCAATTCACCTCGAGCTAAAGCAGGTTTAAGCATATTACCTGCATCCATTGCACCATCAGCTTTGCCGGCACCCACTAACGTATGTATTTCATCAATGAAAATAATCGTATTACCTTCATCTTTAGATAAATCATTGAGCACCGCTTTTAAGCGTTCTTCAAATTCACCGCGAAACTTAGCCCCAGCGATCAGACTGGCGAGGTCAAGCATAAGCAGACGTTTATTACGCAAAGAATCCGGTACCTCATTATTCACCATCCGCTGAGCCAGACCTTCCACAATGGCCGTTTTACCCACACCAGGTTCACCAATCAGCACAGGATTGTTTTTAGTGCGTCGTTCTAGCACCAAAATTGTTCGACGAATTTCATCGTCACGACCGATCACTGGATCCAGTTTACCGGCACGTGCGCGCTCAGTTAAATCAGTAGTATATTTTTTCAACGCATCGCGCTGATCTTCTGCATTTGGGTTATCCACGCTTGCTCCTCCGCGTACAGCGTCAATGGCTGTGTTTAGTCCGTCTTCAGTGGCACCTGCCTGTTTTAAAATCCGCCCACATTGTCCGTTTTCTTGCACCGCAGCCAGTAAAAATAACTCACTGGCGATATAAGCATCATTGCGCTTGGCGGCCGCTTTATCCATTAAATTTAAGATATGCTGTAATTCAGTGCTGGGAAGGATTTCACCACCTTGTCCGGATACTTTAGGCAGGCTGGATATCGTACTTTCGATTTGCTGTTTGACTTGAGAAATATTGACATTGGCTTGCGCTAGAAGGGCAGAGCTGCCACTATTGGGATCGTCCATTAAAGCTTTTAACACAAAAATCGCTTCAATGTAGCCGGCATCCTGCGCTAAAGCCATACTTTGAGCATCTTGTAATGCTTCTTGAAATTTAGCGGTTAGTTTGTCGAATCTCATTAAATTTCCTCCAGAAGATTTTGTTGTTATGAAATATATGGGTCTGGGAAAATTAATGTCAAGAGAGAAAATAAAAAAAACTTTTTGGTTTGTAACACTATAATTTTTATATATTTTTAACAAAGCAGCTGTAGCTCAAGTAAAAGCTTTGTTATCAATAAAAAATAAATAAAGCTAGAGAGCGGTCGTCTAAATGGTAAATCTCTTTTAAGGATGTTTACTCGCTAGCAAGCGCAACCTGAATTACTCCAGTCCCTAACGCCAAATACGCTAAAGCAGTAGTGACATTTGGTCTGATCTCATGGCTTTTTTAACTGCATGCCATGAAAAAAAAATTGGGAAGGAATAGATTAGCTACAAAACAACGCTTAATTTGTTTATCTCCTCATTGGAGCAACTTCAGTTTCACTGGTTTACCCTAACTACGCGTTAAGATCGATGCGGTATAAATTCAAAATTATCCTTCATGGCATCGGTGCAGGGTATTTGCGGCAGTCACTTTGCTAAGGCATGTTGATGATAAAGCTTGAACAATGGTGATAAGAAATTATTGAAAACTTAAGCATAAGCTGTCTGCGATTATCGAGGTTGACGACAAGGTTATTTGATTCAAATGCCTGTGTATTAAATTTACATAAAAGAATAGGCAATACATCATTTATTCAAAGAGAATGTAAATTTAAATTTTGTCAAAAGTCAATATATCCGGTTAAGTTTGCACATGATGCTGCAATAAAATTAAAGTAAATCTGATAGATAGTTTATATATTTTTTTTTGGGCTAAAATTTGAAAGTAAAAGCACTGCCTGCAAAATTTCACAAAAAATGTGAGTATATCTGTGGATAACTCTAAAAAATATAGGTGAATCAAACCGAACATGTATTGCATAAAAATTAAGCAACTTATGCTATATGATTATATAATCATTCATGCTAAACAGACGATTAAGTGTTTAAAAATTACATATTATCTAATAATAAAAGATTTCTGCAAACGCATTTCTCTGTGCAACCAGAATGGCAAAAAATCAGGATTAAATGAATGATGCCGGCGCCATATTGCGTTAATGGGCGACTTAACTCATTTGAATGCCACGATAGATTGATGGTTGCGGATTGAGGGAATAAATTTAACCTAAAGATATGGTTTTTTTAATAGCTTATGTCTGCTGTTAAGCTAGGAATTGAAACAATACGGGTAAAGACCTAAAGCAGGATAAGACTTATTTTAAACGGGGGTTTGAGGCGTTGATGATTCTCATGCTGGATAGAGCCATAGCCAAAAGATGGGATTGAAAGAAGATAACAATAAAAAAATAACCTAAAAAGATCATTTAGGTTATTTTTTATAGGGCTAAGCACTGATAAAAGTACTTATAAATATTTTGGCGGAAGCGGTGAGATTCGAACTCACGGTGGGCTATCAACCCACGACGGTTTTCAAGACCGTTGCATTAAACCGCTCTGCCACGCTTCCGTCTTTGAAGAAGTCGAATATTAGACGAAAAATAAGGTTTTGCCAAGTGATTTATTCAAGCAAATGCGTGATTGAAGGCTAAGTAATTATTTTTCTATTTGAAATAGTTTGGTTAATCTAATGAGCATCGCGCAAATAGACCCATTCATGCTCGGTTGAAGTGGCTTCATCAAAATAATAGCCTGCATAATCAAAGTCTTTAAGTTGTTCAGGTTTGCTCAATTGATTTTCCGCAGCAAAACGCATGAATAAACCGCGCGCACGCTTGGCATAAAAACTGATGGTTTTATACTGTCCATTCTTCAGATCTTTGAAAATGGGGGTAATGATTGGGCAGGATAGCTGCTGCGGTTGAATGGACTTAAAGTATTCCTGTGAGGCAAGATTGATCAAAACATCATCATTGACCGCGTGCATATTTTTTTTAATGGTTGCCGTGATGCTGTTTCCCCAGAAGTGATACAAATCCTTGCCTTGATCATTGGCCAGTTTAATGCCCATTTCCAGGCGATAGGGCTGGATCAAATCTAAAGGTTTTAATACGCCATACAGACCGGATAAAATGGCGGTATGCTGCTGCAAATAATTCAGCGCTTGGGGTTCTAAAGTACTCGCTTGCAGACCGGTATAGACATCGCCATTAAACAAATACACGGCTGGAGTGGCATTTTCTGGTGTAAACGGCAAATGCCAATGATGATAACGGTCAGTATTGAGTAACGCCAGTTTATCCGAGATGGCCAAAAGTTTAGCCAGCTCATGCGGAGCCATTTGTTGCAAAATTTTAATCAGTTGTTGGCTTTGTTCCAGCAATTGTGGCTGAGTATATTCAGTAGTAGGGCTTTGCGCTTTGGCATTTAAATTTTTGGCTGGTGATAAAACAAAGTACATTTTTTTCCTTTAAAATAATTGCCATTAACGACACTTAAAAATAGATCAATCTGTTTGGTTTCCCTGTGTTGCCGCAACCTGATCAGTTAAACCCATCATATCACGTGGTTTAAAATTACACGTTGTTGCCTTTGATCAATCAAATATGCACTAGGCATGAAAAAGTCAGATCAGCATAAATTAAAGTTTGCGGCTTTCTATACATCTTATCGGGGCAAATTGATAAAAACCAATCTATTAAAATACCTGTACCCTAAAATATCAAAGATAAGATCTTAGTCGATGAGGATTGAAGGAAAAATTTTTTTCATAAACTAATCATGTTGATTGATTAAGCCAAGACATGGTGGTGTTAGCAGCATTTAGCCGCCAGATAAGTTATGAAAAGCCTGAAATAAAGCGCGCAGATATTAATGATCCTGTCAGAGAGATCCTGTTTGTAACACACCGGCAATTAAAGTTGATCTTATATTTAACCATTTACTTTTTGCTAGGCTTGGCACGAATGTGCCTTAATGGCTGGCATAACAGCCAAAAGGCATAGGCAAGAATGATGGGCAAGATCAAGATAAGAATTTGGTGAGGAGAGGGGGTCAGTGTTAATCATGATGATGAGAAATAGCCCTTTTTTAGCAGCGGTAACATAAGTTTTTTCTAGCATTAAAGTGCGGTCTAGCTGAGCAGGCAGATTTGCATAATGTAACAAAAAAGTGGACAATTCTTTACTCTAACGATCAATTATATTTCTCATGCATTATGTCTACATTGCCTCTTCATCCCGCAACACTCGCTATCCGCGGTGCCAAGGAACAAACCGAATTTAACGAACACAATTCAGCCTTATTTCTGACCAGTAGTTTTATGTTCAGCAGCGCTGAAGAAGGAGCGGCACTTTTTGCCGGTCAGCAGAGCGGATATACATATAGTCGAACCAGTAATCCTACGGTAGCGGCATTTCAAAATCGGGTAGCCCAATTAGAGCAGGGTGAAGCTGGGCTGGCCACTTCAACCGGAATGGCCGCCATCAACGCTGTTATGTTGGCTTTATTAAAAACCGGTGATCACCTGATTGCCAGTAAAAGTTTATTTGGTACTACTGTGGGGCTCATAACCAATATTTTGCCTCAGTATGGTATTGAAGTCACCTTCGTGAGCCAAACCGATCCTGACGAGTGGGCTGCGGCAATACAAACAAATACTAAAATGTTGTTTGTCGAGTCTCCCTCTAATCCTTTAAATGAGCTAGCGGATATTGAAAAGCTGGCGAATATTGCACATGAGCATCATGCTTTGCTGGTGGTGGATAATAGTTTCCTCTCTCCTGCATTACAGCAACCCTTACGCTTGGGAGCCGATATATCGGTGCAGTCAGCCACTAAAGCGATAGACGGACAGGGACGAGTAATGGGCGGAGTCATCTGTGCTAGTGCCGCGATCATTGAGCGCATCTATCTACAGGTTCGAACGACCGGTGAAGTGCTGTCACCATTCAATGCATGGGTACTTTTGAGTGGATTGGAAACCTTATATGTGCGCATGGAGAAACAGTGCGCGAATGCATTGCAGCTTGCCCAATTCTTGGCAGCGCAATCTCAGGTAGTGAAGGTGCATTACACGGGTTTAATTGATCATCCGCAACTGCCTCTGGTACAAAAGCAGCAGCAAGGTGGAGGAACGGTGGTGGCGTTTGAGTTGCGAGGTGGTGAAGAAGCTGCGTGGCAACTAATCGATAAAGTTGCCTTATTCAGCAAAACCGCCAATCTCGGCGATGTCAAATCGACCATTACCCATCCATGGACGACGACTCACGGACGTATGTCACCAGAAAGTAAATTGGCAGCCGGCATCCAGCCTGGATTGGTTCGCTTAGCGATTGGTTTGGAGCATGTTGATGATTTACAAGCTGATTTGCAGCAGGCCTTAACCGCGCTTGCTTAGGTCAGTGGCGATCCATCAGCTGGAAGATAAAATTTCCATTTCGATGAAAATGACATAAATAGCCGAGTGATGGTAAGATCGTTTCTGATTGTTTTTACATCCAGATAGCTTACTCCAGCAAAAATGTAAACTCGGCTCTGATGAACTCCAATATACTTGCCATTAAAGGGTGTCTGAAAGGGTGCTTACTGATTAATTAGGCATCCTAAAACTTGCATGAATGCTGTTGGGTTAAGTGAAACTTGAATTCAGAGCAAAAAAACTATATTTTAGTAGTTGTAGGCAAAATATAAAGGAAACCACAATGAGTAATGACTTGATTTTAAATGTATCTGATGCGGATTTTGACAAAGAAGTGATTCAATCTTCTGTACCTGTATTGGTGGATTTCTGGGCATCATGGTGTTCACCTTGCAAAATGATTGCGCCAATCTTGGAAAGTTTGGCTCCAGAATACCGTGATCGCCTAAAAATTGTTAAAGTTAACGTTGAGGATAATTCTCAAACGCCCGCTAAATTTGGTATTCGACAAATTCCTACGTTGATCATTATCAAAAATGGTCAGGTTGTGGCGACTAAAGTAGGCACGCTAAGTAAAGGGCAGTTAGAGGCATTTATTAACGCATCAATCTAATCTGCAAAATATGCATTTGACTTAATTAGGATTTCATTTCCTGGTCAGTCTGATTAAAACCTGCATAGCATATGCTATGCAGGTTTTTTCTATTTTAAACTGGTTCAGCGATGACTGATGGCAATTTATTGCCACCCACAGAGGTTTTTGTTTCGCCTGACCGCATACATGGCTCAGTCTTAGCCAATCTTGTTAAAGCACTTTGCCAAAATGAGTTAAGGCTTTTTTAATGGTACCGAAACAAAAGGGTTGTAATTCATTTTTTTTTCAATATTATTGAAATTTCAGTCATTTCTTTACTTTATCTTTTGTAATATATGTTAATATAGATATGAAAAGGAATATTAACCCTTAATTATTGAGTCATACTGGAGGAGGACCAATAAAGGCGGGGTTGAGGGGATTACCCATGTTGCTGATGAATGATTTGACCAGCTATAAATGAAAATAAATTTATTTATGGGATTAATTATTTATTACTTGGTAATTTAATGTAAATTCTTATTTATAAATAAAATTTAATTTTGTCGAATTATTGAAAACTTTATCATCAATGGGTGTTTTTAATTTTACATTCACTATTTTCAAAAATTCGATGGTTAAGTTAATTTGAGTTACGCACACTTTAATAAAATTAAACTTAAAATAATGTAAATTTATTTTTTTTCATACAGGAATAGAAAACTTCATTCATCTATACACCTTTTTGCCCCCTTGCTAATATAAATATGCTTTATTTAGCTTTTTCGAAATCAGGATCACGGAAAGTGAGAATATTATGAATCCTAATAAAACGATTTCTCCAACCGGCGGCGACCAATCCAAGCAACTGAATACGATTTTTATTGTCGCTTGGTTTACTTGTACGATCTTCTATTTTGTACAGTATGCGCTGCGTTCGGCACCAAGTATTATGCAGCAAGAAATTATTGCTACGTTAAATATTTCCAGCATCGAAATGGCTGGTATTATCGGGCTGTATTTCTATTCTTATGCATTCTTCGCATTGGTTTCAGGCGTATTACTTGACCGTATTGGTCCAAGATTCACAGCTTCGTTAGGAATATTACTGGTGGTGGCAGGGTGTGTATTGTTCTGCTCCGGTACGGTTTTCACTGCACAGACAGGACGTTTCCTGCAAGGCGCGGGTTCGGGTCTGGCCTTTACTAGTGCGGTATTTTTGGCTACCAGAGGCTTTCCCAAAAAATGGCTGGCTACTGCGGTGGGCATGACCCAATGTTTCGGTATGCTTGGTGGGTTCATGGGTCAGGCTGTGGTCTCTCCAATCATTAAGAATAATGTGATGAGCTGGCAGATGTTCTGGATGGTGGCTGCTGGTGTATTGGTGGTGATCTTCTTTGCTTCAGTGTTCATTACTCCGCGCACACGTGAAGGTAAGGTGAACTGGGGCGGGTTGACTCAACCTTATTTAGTGGTTTTGAAAAATCCGCAATCCTACGTTTGTGCCATTATCAGCGCTATGATGTTTATGCCTACTAACGTCGGCAATATTGCTTGGGGCAGCCAGTTTTTGATTGATGGATTAAACGCTGATCCTCATGATGTTGCATTGCGCTTGGCTATGGTGCCGTTAGGCTGGGTGATTGGTTGTCCGATTCTTGGCTATATCTCTGATAGTATTGGTCGACGTAAACCAGTTGTATTAGGCAGTATTATTATGATGTTAATCACCGGTGGTGTGATTGTTTATCTGCCAAATATTGTACCGAATTATTTAATGGGCTTGTTGCTCGGTGTAGCGTCTGGCGCAGCAATGATTCCTTATACCATGATTAAGGAAGTCAATCCGGATGAAGTTAAAGGTACTGCTACCGGTGTGATCAATTTCATTGTGTTTGTGACCAGTGCCATTATGACCAATCTGTTTAATATCCTGATCAGACATTTGACTGAAGTTGAAGGTGGTCAGTTAAATCTGAATGTATTCCAGAAAGCAGATATGGTTTTTGTCGGTGGCTTAGTTCTGGCATTTGTTTTAACCTTGATTGTTCGCGAAACAGGCAGTAAAGCCAAAGTAGCATGACAATTCAAGTAATCGTAAAAACGGCTACAATATGTAGCCGTTTTTGTTTTGCTCTGTTTGCCAGATTAGCAAATCTATCGCTTAGTTCCAGATTAAATCAGGATTTTGAGCAAGTACTGCTTTAAACTGGTTAATGATTCGATCTAATGCTGCCTGATTATCAGCTTCAAAACGCAGAACCAAAACTGGTGTAGTATTGGAAGCGCGCATCAAACCGAAACCATCTTCAAATTCTACCCGCAATCCATCGATGGTTATGCGTTCAATTTCATTCTCAAACTGAGCTGTCTGCGCCAGCTGATGAATGATTTCATGCCCTGACTGACCATCAGGTACCGATATATTGATTTCAGGAGTGGAGATACCTTCGGGTAACTGATGCAATACGGTAGATGGATTATCGCTCTCGGACAGAATTTCCAGCAGCCGAGCTCCAGCATAGAGTCCATCATCAAAGCCTAACCAGCGTTCTTTAAAAAACACATGGCCGCTCATCTCACCAGCCAGTAAAGCGCCACTTTCTTTAATGGCGGCTTTGATGAAACTGTGTCCAGTTTTGCTCATGATCGCAATTCCGCCATGTTGCTCAATCCATGGCTTAAGTAAACGAGTGGATTTAACATCATAGATGATTTTGGCATTCGGATTGCGTTTAAGCACGTCTGCGGCAAACAGCATAAGTTGACGATCTGGATAAATGATGTGTCCGTCTTTGGTGACCACACCCAGACGATCCCCATCACCATCAAAAGCCAAGCCGATTTCTGCATCGCTGTGGCGCAGTCGTTCAATCAAATCCTGTAGATTGGCTGGTTTTGCAGGGTCTGGGTGATGATTGGGGAAATGACCATCTACTTCGCAATACATTTCTTCTACTTCACAGCCTATGGCACGGTACAAATCACCAGCATAGGCGCCAGCAACGCCATTGCCCGCATCAATGATGATTTTCATGCTGCGTTGCAGGCGGATATGGGCAGCAATGTATTGAATATATTCTTCTGCAATCGGCAATTTACTCACTGATCCGCTTCGTGGCGCATCGCTGGCTAACTGATTGGTTTCAATTGCCAAACGCAATGCTTGAATAGTGTCACCAGAGAGTGTTGTACCCGCCAACATCATTTTGAAACCATTGTAATCGGGCGGATTATGACTGCCGGTTATCATGATGCCGCTGCCCTGACAATGTTCAATCGCGGCAAAATACAGCATTGGCGTGGCGACCATACCGACATCAACAACATCGATACCGCATGCATTGATACCTTGAATCAGACTGGCAGCCAGAATTGGACCGGACAAACGTCCATCACGTCCAACCGCAATCTGGGTTACCCCTTTTTTGATTGCTTCTGTGGCCAGTGCTCTGCCGATTAATTCGGCGCTATCTTTGGTCAAAGAGACATCCACAATCCCGCGAATATCGTAAGCCTTAAAAATGGAGGCATCGATTTGCTTGCCGGTCATATATTTTTTCCTTAGTTACAATCATAAAATAGAAGATTTTTACCTCATCTACTGATGAGCCTAAATTAAGATCTTGATTATTCTTTGGGTAAAGATAGCCCGAAATGCTGATAGCTCAATTCAGTTGCCATTCTTCCGCGAGTGGTTCGTTGCAGAAATCCTTGCTGGATTAAATACGGTTCGATGACGTCTTCAATGGTGTCGGTAGATTCACCGATAGCAGCGGCGATATTGTCCAGACCAACCGGACCGCCGGAAAATTTATGCAATATGGCTTCCAAATATTTGCAATCCATCACATCCAAACCAGACTGATCAATATCGAGCATTTTTAAAGCGGCATCCGCGATGGCAGCATTGATCTGTCCTTGATGTTTTACTTCGGCATAATCGCGTACGCGTCTGAGTAATCTATTGGCGATTCGTGGCGTACCGCGACTACGTCTGGCAATTTCAGCAGCTCCGGTTTCATCAATATTCAATTGTAATAATTGCGCTGAACGAAACACAATCGTGGTCAGGTCAGAATTGCTGTAAAACTCTAATCGAGACACAATACCAAAGCGGTCACGCAACGGGTTAGTCAGCATACCGGCGCGAGTGGTGGCACCGATCAAAGTAAACGGCGGTAAATCGATTTTAACTGAGCGTGCTGCAGGTCCTTCACCAATCATGATGTCAAGCTGGTAATCCTCTAATGCCGGATAGAGTATTTCTTCTACTACCGGATTGAGGCGGTGTATTTCATCGATAAATAAGACATCGTGTGGTTCAAGATTGGTCAATAAGGCTGCCAGATCGCCTGCGCGCTCTAAAACCGGTCCTGAAGTTTGTCGCATATTGACTCCCAGCTCATGAGCTATGATATGTGCCAGTGTCGTTTTGCCCAAACCTGGAGGACCAAATAACAAAGTATGATCCAGTGCCTCATGCCGGATTTTGGCTGCCTGAATAAAAATGGATAATTGTTCTTTTGCTTTGTGCTGCCCAATATAATCGGTTAATGCACGCGGACGTAAAGCCCGTTCCAGTTGTTCTTCCTGCAAGGAAGTGGCTCGCGGGCTAATAATCCGTTGCGGTTCGGTACTAGAGAGTTGATCTTTTTGCAGCATATTTAATTTAAAACTTATATAACAAAAAAAAGTGTCGTCACGGTAAAGCTTAATATTAATCTTTAACCAATATTATACAGGCGTGCACATGCGGGCAAAAACTTTAAAATAATCCGGAAAGGTTTTGTTCACACATTGCGGATCATCAATATAAACCGCAGTATTGAGTAAGCTCACCAGTGAAAAACACATTGCCATGCGATGATCATCATAGGTGTGAATGTGTACTTGATTATTGAGTTGTGCCGGAGCAGTGATGCTAATACTGCTTTCGGTTTCAGTGACCTGAGCACCTAATTTTCGGAGTTCGGTGGCCATCGCAGCAATGCGATCGGTTTCTTTGACCCGCCAACTGGCAATATTGCGGATACGACAGGTTTGCTTACATGCCAGCGCAATAATCGCTAAAGTCATGGCTGCATCTGGAATATGATTGGCATCAATATCAAATGGCTGAATTTCCTGATTTGCCGGACGGGAAATTTCAATATATTGTTCTCCCCATTCAACCAGAGCACCAATTTTCGCTAATTCATCTACAAAAGCGATGTCGCCTTGAATGCTATGGGCATCTATACCGTTAACGCGGATCGGTGTACCAGACAATAAGCCGGCAGCCAAAAAATAAGACGCGCTGGATGCATCACCTTCAACATAGATTTTTTCAGGAGCATGGTAATGTTGATTAGCAGGCAAATGGAAATGGCGAAAATCTTCGTTTTTGACCTCAACGCCGAATTTGGCCAATAAATTTAAGGTAATGGCTATATACGGTTTTGAAATAAGTTCACCAATCACATCAATATGATATTCCTCACCAGTGAGAGGCAAGGCCATGAGTATTGCAGTTAGAAACTGACTGGATACGTTGCCCTTGATATGTAAATGATGATGACGCTGCTCAGTACCATGCTCAGATATTTGTAACGGTGGATAACCGCTTTGTTGTTGATAGCTAATACTTGCACCAGCTTGTTGTAACACTTCGACCAAATCACCTATCGGACGCTCGTGCATGCGCGCGCTACCATGTAAAAAATACTCACCCCCCATAATAGCCAGCACTGCTGTTAAAGGGCGAAATGCTGTTCCGGCATTCCCAAGAAACAAATCCGCCTGCCGTGCCGGAAAACGTCCACGGCAACCCTGTACCTGTAGATGCATACCCGGTTCTGAATCGTCGTGGGGCAAAGAAGTAATCTGCACACCTAACGTTTTCAAGGCAGAAAGCATGTACTGCGTATCATCTGAGTCCAAAAAATGCAAAATTTCGCTAGGGTTGTCGGCCAATGCTGCCAATAACAAGCAGCGATTGCTGATACTTTTGGAACCGGGAAGGGTGATTACGGACGGTACACAAGTACTGGCGGGAAGAAACAAGCTATTCATGTTGGATATTTTTTGTTGGGCAAATGAGTATATTTTAGTTTATCAGTTTATTGCGCCTGAAGATATGAATCTGACGTGGACACAACAATTATTTGCTACAACCGAATGGCAAAAGCAGATTTATTCCGCTTTGCAAGGACTACGAGGCTAAGTTATGTTATGGGGTGTATTCCATCCTTTGTTGTGAAGTAAACATGAAACTTAACTTAGAGTGGCGTTGGTCTGTTCGTAGTAGCCTATTTTTACTGATCATCATAGTCGTGCCATTCGTACAAGCATTACATATCGATACCAAATGGGAAAAAATAGTCGAACAAGCTCAAACCATTTTTTTATTTGGCAGCTTTGTTTTCACTTTGGTATTGACATTGAAATACCCATTTAACGCGAAGCAGCGCGCATTCTGGTTATGGGCTGCGCTGTGGTGGTTGGTGCTATTAGGGCGCGATCAAAATTGGGGACGGCAAATGTGGCCTGGTTATTCTATAGCCGTTTACCATAGCATAGCCGCAGTATGATGATTTACTGGAAGAATTATATGAATGTCCGTTTATGTTGGCTCTATTCTCAGTGTCTTGCTATATGCAATGGCAAACAATTAAAGAATTGAAACAAAAAAGAGCTTAATCAGCAGTGCCATGGTTGATGAGATTAAGCATGGTCTAAACAGACATATTCATGCTAACTCAATATTACAACCACAATTAATATATAGTATGCCAACTTGTATAGTTGGCTTTATTTATGGTTATCACCACTCTTCGATATTCAATCAGTATCTATCATTGATTAAAATCTTTTGAAATTTGTTGGTTGCACAATGTCTGTATTAGTCTATTTATAACGCGACAAAATTTCTTTTTCATCATCTATGTCTTTGTACTCAAATTCAACCCTAGAATAATAGACATCATCGTTATCGAAGAAGTGGACTAAATCAATATTTAAAACAATACATATACTGCTAAGCTTCCTAACCAGTGGGCAGTAAATAGGTTTGTCGTTGGAAAAAATTAACTGATTGATTTGATGTAATCATGACAGCCCTTAGGTAACAGAACAATACAATATCGGACAGCATTAAACTAATTTTAAAAGCATGTATTACTGCTGAAGTACTATTTGCCAAAAAATTCTTCTTCAATCATCAATGTGCCTTCTCATGAATATTTTGAGGGCTTAGAATCACCCGCTATAGTAATAGATTTGATGGATAACCGAATGGTGATAAGTTATAGCAGAATAGAGAAATATGATTACAATCCCGATAACACAAAAAAAAGTAATATAATTGTAATCAATAGACTAAGTGGCGCTGGCAGATAAAAATTATTCACCCCAACAGTAATTAAGAAGGGCAATAACATGAAACAGATACTTATTATTGGCATTTTTTGCAGTATATTTTCCTGCAATGCCCAGCTAACCGATTCAACCTTCTTAAATACTGACCGAATAGAATATTTCGATATAAAAAAATTCAATGAACAAGCGAAGGGAAAAAGTGCTTATACAATAACCGATGATGAGGGAAATCAAATTCAGCAATTTAGAGGTTCTTCTGGCGGCTATGTAAGACGAGTGACTCCAGCAAATTCTAATATAACTTACATTACCACTTTTTACCCGAATGGTAATTTACGATCTAAAGCTAAAGAACTGTTCAGTATGTTTTATGGTCAATCGCCAAACTATGATATTAACGGAAAACTGATTTCAACGGACAACTACGACGAAGGTTATAAGGTAATGATTGAAGAGATCCGGCAAAGAGTACTCAATGAGTTTGGACTGGATATTTTATTAAAAGATTCCAAAACAGATGTTCATAGAAGCAAAAATACTTTTACTTATTTAAAAGTATCCGGTAGAAATTATAATTTATACTGGATAACAGTTCCGGCAGATGAACCGGAGTATTTTTATCAAATAGAAATCGACGCTGATACAGGAGAAGAATTAGGTAGAATACGTTATTGGAGTAATGGAATGGGAGGAAGAGAAGAATATCTAAAACAACTTAATTTATATCGGGAACAGCAAATTAAACAGCAAGGATTGTCTATTTCTAAAGCCGGAGACTAATCATCTTCATTGATGTTTAAAAACATATCAGAGCTGGGCGGCGAACTTACCGGAATGAAAGAACTGCCGAAAGACAGGTAGCAGATATATCAGGGCAAGCCTAGACCAAAGGGGTGTATTCCATCCATGGCTGAAATGGCTCAGCACTTCCTTAGCCGACTGAGAAAAAACTCAACTAATATGAGTAAACTAGGGTTAAGATGATTGAGGATACGGTTGCTTCTCATCAATTTCTTATTCAGCTGCCATGAGCTAAAAGAATTGAGATTTATCATGATGTCACGTTGACCAGTATAGAGAAGCAAAAATTTGATATTTATGATTAAAGACCTGTGGCTAAACACCGTATTTTCCTCTTTTTTTGCTCAAAACCTGTTTGGCTAATGCACTTGAGGGTCTTATCTTGCAAATAAATCGCCCAGCCTATTTGCAAAGATAGTGTTAATTTTAATGATTTGATGAAGTAAATGATAGTTAGGTTAGCTATAATCAAAAAGTTTGAATATTTTGTTGTGAAGTAAACATGAAACTTAACTTAGAGTGGCGTTGGTCTGTTCGTAGTAGCCTATTTTTACTGATCATCATAGTCGTGCCATTCGTACAAGCATTACATATCGATACCAAATGGGAAAAAATAGTCGAACAAGCTCAAACCATTTTTTTATTTGGCAGCTTTGTTTTCACTTTGGTATTGACATTGAAATACCCATTTAACGCGAAGCAGCGCGCATTCTGGTTATGGGCTGCGCTGTGGTGGTTGGTGCTATTAGGGCGCGATCAAAATTGGGGACGGCAAATGTGGCCTGGTTATTCTATAGCCGTTTACCATAGCATAGCCGCAGTATTGATATTGGGTTTGGTATTGATGTTGTCATGGCCACAATTACGCCAAGGTATTGGTTATTATTCTCGTCGCCCATTTCCAGTGTGGGATTTCATTCTGGCTACAGTGGCCTTTTTATTGGCTGATGCTGTTGAACGTGGGCGTTGGATTGCACAATTTATTTTATATTATCCGCAGTATGATGATTTACTGGAAGAATTATATGAATGTCCGTTTATGTTGGCTCTATTCTCAGTGTCTTGCTATATGCAATGGCAAACAATTAAAGAATTGAAACAAAAAAGAGCTTAATCAGCAGTGCCATGGTTGATGAGATTAAGCATGGTCTAAACAGACATATTCATGCTAACTCAATATTACAACCACAATTAATATATAGTATGCCAACTTGTATAGTTGGCTTTATTTATGGTTATCACCACTCTTCGATATTCAATCAGTATCTATCATTGATTAAAATCTTTTGAAATTTGTTGGTTGCACAATGTCTGTATTAGTCTATTTATAACGCGACAAAATTTCTTTTTCATCATCTATGTCTTTGTACTCAAATTCAACCCTAGAATAATAGACATCATCGTTATCGAAGAAGTGGACTAAATCAATATTTAAAACAATACATATACTGCTAAGCTTCCTAACCAGTGGGCAGTAAATAGGTTTGTCGTTGGAAAAAATTAACTGATTGATTTGATGTAATCATGACAGCCCTTAGGTAACAGAACAATACAATATCGGACAGCATTAAACTAATTTTAAAAGCATGTATTACTGCTGAAGTACTATTTGCCAAAAAATTCTTCTTCAATCATCAATGTGCCTTCTCATGAATATTTTGAGGGCTTAGAATCACCCGCTATAGTAATAGATTTGATGGATAACCGAATGGTGATAAGTTATAGCAGAATAGAGAAATATGATTACAATCCCGATAACACAAAAAAAAGTAATATAATTGTAATCAATAGACTAAGTGGCGCTGGCAGATAAAAATTATTCACCCCAACAGTAATTAAGAAGGGCAATAACATGAAACAGATACTTATTATTGGCATTTTTTGCAGTATATTTTCCTGCAATGCCCAGCTAACCGATTCAACCTTCTTAAATACTGACCGAATAGAATATTTCGATATAAAAAAATTCAATGAACAAGCGAAGGGAAAAAGTGCTTATACAATAACCGATGATGAGGGAAATCAAATTCAGCAATTTAGAGGTTCTTCTGGCGGCTATGTAAGACGAGTGACTCCAGCAAATTCTAATATAACTTACATTACCACTTTTTACCCGAATGGCAATTTACGATCTAAAGCTAAAGAATTATCCAGTATGTTTTATGGTCAATCACCAAATTATGATATTAACGGAAAACTGATTTCAACGGACAACTATGACAAAGGCTATAAGGTAACGATTGAAGAGATCCGGCAAAGAGTATTAAATGAGTTTGGAGTAGATATTTATGCTAAAAATAATCAACATATCGATGTTAGCCGAAATATAAATATTCCCAGTATACTGAAAATATCCGATAAAACGTATAACTTATACAAAGTAACTATTCCGGCAGATGAGCCGGAGTATTATTACGAAATAGAAATAGATGCCGATACAGGAAAAGAACTGGGTCGGATACGCTATTGGAATTTAGGTATGGCCGGTGCAAATGATTATTTTGAGCAGCTTGATTTATATCATGAACAGCAACGTAAAGAGCAAGGCTTACCAACTTCTAAAGCCGGAGACTAATCATCTTCATTGAAGTTTAAAAACCTACCAGAGCCGGGCGGCGAACTTACCGGAATGAAAGAACTGCCGAAAGACACCTAGCAGATTTATCAGGGCAAGCCTAGACCAAAAAAGAGTGGGAACGCTTTAAAATAGTCTATCGTGGTGGAAACGCTGGATTTAAATATAGAGATAAAAAGTTGAATGAATAAAATAAATAACAATGACAAAGCCGATTACCGAAGATGCACTATTACAATACAATATGGGTACAGCATCTACTGACTTAATCCATGCTAGCAAACAATTCATTTCTATCAAAAAATTAATTGCATTAGACGAAACCATTTAGAACTGAATATAAAACCCTGCGGGCAAGATGGCTATCAATCCCCTCCTAGCGAAATTCTGCCTGATATACCCAGTTTTGTTCAAAACAAGGTTTTGCGCTAAAAAATAAAATTAAAGACAAATCAATATCAACATGACGAGGCATTTAAGTTTGTCTTTGCTCGATTGGTGAACTGATTCACCTAAAAGAAAAGGGATAGGGTGGAAAAATCCTTCCAATTGATTTAAAGCTATGGCAAATAACACCTGTATCCTAGATTTTCGCCATTACCTTGTAGCCTATCTACACTGAATAGGGAACTTTTTTCCTCCCTTGTGTAGACTCAACACCAAAGCGAATTCGTGCTATGCAAATACATCAAAGTTGATCTGAGCAAGAAAACTGAGACAATAAAGCGTTTATATTTAAATCAAAGCTGTGATGTTAACCAGCAAAACTTGATCGAGACATCTTATTTGTCGACTATATAGTGATAATTTAATTACGACGACATGAGTATAAAAAAGAAGAAGAGCCGGATTAGCCGAATTTATCTATCCTCCGATCACATTGCTGCATGACAAAGATTGGACATTTCATTAATATGTAAAACTTTGTCAGATCGGATTGTACATGACGAATCCATGACAATATTAGGGGCAAATGCCATTTATGATCAATACATTATTCAATTTGATTATTGGCCAAATGAGTACATATGCTAACTGGTCAAACGACGCATTGACGGCATCAATGCATCTAATTTGACTATTGTCTGTTAACAGAATATCGTTTTATTACTTATTGATAATCAACTATTTATAGATAAGGTTAATTATGAATTCTTCACTCTCTCATCAAAGCTCAAAAGTGATTGCTATTGATGGACCGAGTGCTTCAGGTAAGGGAACCATTGCTGAGCGAGTAGCAGCCATATTACATCGTGACTATCTGGATTCAGGTGCGCTGTATCGTTTGACGGCTTTATATGCTCAGCAGTCGCAAATTGATTGGTCAAATGAGGCGGAAATAGCCAGTTTGGCCAGTGCCTTGCCTGTCCAGTTTAGTGAGGGGAAAATATTATTGCATCAGCAAGATGTCACTCAGGCCATACGCGATGAAAAAATTGGCATGGGTGCGTCGCAAATTGCGGCTTTCCCTTCAGTAAGAGTTGCTTTATTACAACGACAGCGCGACTTTTTGACTGAAAGAGGTTTGGTCGCCGATGGCCGCGATATGGCCTCGGTGGTTTTTCCAGATGCAGAGCTTAAAATATTTCTGACGGCGAGTGCTCAGGTACGAGCCAAGCGCAGAGCTTTACAACTTGGATTACCGACCCATGGTGCGTCCTTTGAAAAAATTCTCAATGACATTGAAAAACGTGATGCGGCTGATCAATCCAGAGCGGTCGCACCACTTAAACCTGTAGCTGATGCCTATACACTCGATACCTCGGCACTCAATATTCAGGAAAGTGTGCAAAAAATACTTAATTGGTATCGAATCATAAAAAAATAGGTTACAATACCTAGTTTTATAAAAATTCTTTGGCTTATGCGTATTGGCTGGATATTGGTGTATACAAGATATTCAGCTTCAATAAACATAAATTAATGAATCAGTTAGTATGTCGGCGCAGCCAAGGTGTGCTGACTTCGATAAACCAACCTTCGTATCCCTTGGCGGTACTTGTTTGAGAATATATATATGACTATGGAAAATTTTGCCCAGCTACTGGAAGAAAGCTTCACTTTACAAGAAATGAATCCTGGCGAAGTGATTACTGCAGAAGTTGTTGCCATTGACAACAACTTCGTTACTGTAAACGCTGGCCTGAAATCAGAATCCTTGATCGAAGTAGGCGAATTCAAAAACGTAGCGGGCGAGATTGAAGTAAAAGTTGGCGATTTTGTGACTGTAACCATTGAGTCTGTTGAAAATGGTTTCGGTGAAACAAAACTGTCACGTGAGAAAGCCAAACGTGCAGCTGACTGGATCAAGCTGGAAGAAGCCATGGAAAATGGTGAAATCCTGTCTGGTGTGATTAACGGTAAAGTCAAAGGTGGCTTGACTGTTATGATCAACAGTATTCGTGCCTTCCTGCCTGGTTCATTGGTAGATGTGCGTCCGGTTAAAGATACTTCTCACTTTGAAGGCAAAGAAATTGAATTCAAAGTGATTAAACTGGATAAACGTCGCAATAATGTTGTCGTTTCCCGTCGTGCCGTACTGGAAGAAACATTGGGCGAAGAACGTAAAGCATTGCTGGAAAACCTGCAAGAAGGTTCAGTAGTGAAAGGTATTGTGAAAAACATTACCGATTACGGTGCGTTCGTTGATCTAGGTGGTATCGATGGCTTGCTACATATTACTGATCTGGCATGGCGTCGTGTGAAACACCCAAGCGAAGTGCTGGAAGTGGGTCAGGAAGTTGAAGCAAAAGTTCTGAAATTCGATCAGGAACGCAGCCGCGTTTCTCTGGGTCTGAAACAATTAGGTGAAGATCCTTGGAATGGTCTGGCTCGTCGTTATCCGCAAGGTACTCGTCTGTTCGGTAAAGTAACTAACCTGACTGACTACGGTGCATTTGTAGAAATCGAACAGGGTATCGAAGGTTTGGTACACGTGTCCGAAATGGATTGGACTAATAAGAATGTTCACCCAAGCAAAGTAGTTCAAATGGGTGACGAAGTCGAAGTGATGATCCTTGAAATTGATGAAGATCGTCGTCGTATTTCTTTAGGCATGAAACAATGCCAAGCCAATCCATGGCAAGAGTTCGAGTCTAATCATGAAAAAGGCGAAAAAATCAAAGGTTTAGTGAAATCTATCACTGACTTTGGTGTATTTGTTGGCTTGCCTGGCGGTATTGATGGACTAGTACACTTGTCTGATCTTTCTTGGACCGATGGCGGCGAAGAAGCTGTGCGTCAGTTCAAAAAAGGTGAGGAAGTAGAAGCTGTTGTATTGGCTATTGATGTTGAAAAAGAACGTATTTCTCTAGGCGTAAAACAATTAGCAGGCGATCCGTTCAGCAATTATGTCAGCGTTAATGATAAAGGCAGCATTGTAACGGGTAAAGTTAAATCACTGGACGCCAAAGGTGCAGTAATTGCCTTGGCTGACGATGTGGAAGGTTATCTGCGCGCTTCTGAAGTTTCCAATGATCGCGTTGAAGACATTCGCAACGTCCTAAAAGAAGGTGATGATGTAGAAGCTGTGATTACCACAGTAGATCGTAAGAACCGCAATATTAACCTGTCTATCAAAGCTAAAGATGCACAGGAAAATAATGCAGCATTACGTTCTTTGTCTGCAAATAACTCATCTGCTGGTACAACCAGTTTGGGTGACTTGTTGAAAGCCAAATTATCTGGTGAAAGTGAATAAGTAGTTATGACGAAGTCAGAATTAATGATTCGTTTAGCAGAGATTTATACTGCTAATAACGATAGTACTATTTTGAATGCTAAAGATGTTGAACAGAGTGTTAAGATTATTGTTGATACAATGACTCGCGCTTTAGCTAAGGGGCAAAGAATTGAAATCCGTGGTTTCGGTAGTTTTGATTTGAATCATCGTCCCGCACGTCTTGGACGTAATCCTAAAACTGGTGAAAAAGTGGCTGTACCTGAAAAATATGTACCTCACTTCAAACCAGGTAAAGAATTACGTGAACGTGTAGATAAAACATTACTATCTCAGAATCGATAAAATAGTTTCATAGAAGTAATTCACGCCGCATTCACTGCGGCGTATTTTTATGCTTGAACCAGGCAAAAAGTTACAGCTACTACAGTCAAGCTAAATCCTGCACAATCTCAAGTTGAGTGGTGGTATACATTTTGCGGCTTATGGTGATGCCATTAAAAGATTAATCATCACTAGTTTATTTTGCAAGCATAATCATGCAGACAATTTTTTGTGCAGATCTCGGCTTCAAAGTAACCATCAATGTATGACCATTCAGTGTTGATTGACAAGTTGATGAGCTTTCTGCAAGCCGAATTGAGGGGGAAGTTTAGAGTTTGGATAAAATCTATATAACCCATCTTCTTGTGCCTCTATAGTCAAAATTAAGCTGCATGAATTCTGCTATGCAAGAATTTAACTTAAGCTTGATATAGCGAAGTCAGTATCTTTAAAATGGTTCCAATGCATTTAAGATAAAATGATATGCTGTAACGTGGCCTTGAATCATAACCTTATGGTAGTCATTAGAAAAACTCAAATGGTTACCGCATGATTTGATCATAGCTATCTATAAGCGAGCATAAACGTAATCTTGAAGTAAACTTGCGTGACGATAAGCAGCCAAGCATAGCCATTTTAGCCTGACTGAGAACAACCATGAATCTCAGCGTTTTATCTATACTATGCAATATCGATTTGCTCTCAATCATATAATCTATTTATATTAAAACATGATTGGATTTCATGATAAAGCTAATACTGCGGCGGTTATATCGACCAAAAAGGCTGTAAAGTTCCACTTTATACAATATAAGACAGAATTTGGCAGAATAGGGTAAATGCATAGCTGATTGTCATTTTACAATTAGCCATAATAATCTATAAATTGATAAAAATTTAGTCTATGACTAATAAAAAATGCTTAAAATGGCATAAAATAGCGGTCTGGTGAAAAAAAAGTGAATTTTTAAATCCTGATAATATATTAAAAGAAGTAGAAGTTTGCTAAAATAGTTGTACTAATTATGAGTATTTTATAGATTCATTCAAATTGGTTAACAATTGAAAGTTAAGGCTAGATCTGGTTTTTAGAATCGATACCTGCGATAAAGACAGATGCTGCTATAAAAAACTTGATTAGTAAGATGAACAAGTGATTCAAAAATGGCTTGATGAACATCATATCAAGATGAGGTGTTTATGGTTGGGTTGAAGATTTTATGCCGATTATGGATACCTTTGCTTATCAAGTTTTAGTTAAATTTCAGAATGGTGATTGATCTAGCTTTTCCCTTGCCGTAAAAGAATCTCTGGATTAAGTGGAGGTCTGGAAAGCGGGGAAAATTTAACGAGTGGCAAGCTGATAAAATGTTTGTGCATGCGTTAAATCATTATATGTTGCTGTAGTATGACATGTTGAAAGCAGTAAAATTTTTTCATCAATTTGGTTTATTAAGGCTATGGAAATTTATTCGTATGGATTTGTGCACTTTGTTAATTGAAGCTGGTGGTATGATGAATTAATTTTGAGCTAAGCTTTTTAATTGACTGAGTATTTTATTTTTCTGCAAATTAAAAATTTAAGAAAAGTATATATAGTTGTTTAAGTTTAAATTTCTTACTTAAAATCGGTTATTTCTATATAATCACCAATAAGAATGTTGTGAATATTGTGCTGTCTAGATGAAAACAAATCTTTTAAATTTTGATTTACCCAGTTTGACTGCTTATTTCGCAGAAATAAGTGAAAAGCCTTTTCGCGCCAAGCAGGTTATGCGGTGGATGCATCTTGGCGGGGTAGATAATTTTGCTCAGATGACTGATCTGGCAAAATCATTGCGAACTAAGCTTCTAGATAAAGCCGAAATAGTGGTTCCTAAATTAATTGTAGAGCAGAAATCTCATGACGGAACGCGCAAATGGTTACTCAATGTGGGTACTGGCAATGGTATCGAAACCGTTTTTATTCCAGAAGATAGCCGTGGAACGTTATGTATTTCTTCTCAAATTGGCTGTGCTTTAGAGTGTATGTTTTGCTCTACTGGTCGGCAAGGCTTCAATCGTAACCTCAGTGTAGCCGAAATAATTGGTCAGCTATGGTGGGCGAACAAAGCATTAGGTGTCACACCTAAAGACGAACGTGTAATCTCAAATGTAGTCATGATGGGCATGGGTGAACCTTTGGCTAATTTTGACAATGTGGTTACTGCTTTGCGCATCATGCTTGATGATCATGGTTATGGCTTATCGCGTCGTCGTGTGACTGTGTCCACTTCAGGAATGATTCCGCAAATGGATCGGTTAAAGGAAGAGGTACCCGTTGCATTAGCCATATCCTTACATGCCTCTAATGATCAAGTACGTGATCGCATTATTCCGTTAAATAAAAAATATCCGCTAAAAGATCTGATGGCTGCATGTCAGCGTTATCTGGTCAAGGCACCACGAGATTTTATTACTTTTGAATATATTATGCTTAAGGACGTTAATGATAAACCTGAGCATGCCCGAGAATTAATTCAATTGGTTAAGGATGTTCCTTGCAAGTTTAATCTCATTCCTTTTAACCCTTTCCCTCATGCTGGATTTGAGCGATCAGATAACAATAGGATCAGGGTTTTTCGTGAAATATTACAGGAAGCCGGTTTCGTCGTCACCGTCAGAAAAACCCGCGGTGATGATATCGACGCGGCATGCGGGCAGCTGGCGGGTAAAGTAAAAGATAAAACCCGACGTCAACAGAAATGGCAACTTGTTCAAGGGGTAAGTTAATGAAAAAATTGTGTTTATTAGTTTTGATGAGTGTTGTATTATCGGCTTGTTCATCTCATGAAAAAGTCAGAAAACCTACAGCAGCAGAGCGTGCTAACGAAATTGCGCAGATTAAAACGCAGCTGGCCATACAATATATGAGTACCAAAAATTATCGTCAGGCAGTAGATGCGATCGATGATGCACTCAAAGCGAACGCTCGATCTACTGACGCATGGATGATTCGGGCGCAAATCTGGCAGTTTTTAAAAGAACCTGCTAAAGCCGAGGAAAGTTTTCAGCGTGCTTTGTCGTTGAATTCAAGTAGCCCTGAAATCAACAATAATTATGGCTGGTTTATTTGTGATGTCAGAAAAAATCCCAATGCGGCGATGGCGTATTTTGACAAAGCCCTGTCAGACCCAACTTATCCTACGCCAGAAGTTGCGCAATTAAATAAAGGTATCTGCAGTCAGCGTATGGGGCAGTACCAGCTAGCTAATAGCTATTTCGAAAGAGCGTTGGCAGCTAATCCTAATTTTATCCCTGCGTTTAAAGAGATGGCGAGAACAGCACTGGAATCTGGTAATTCGGGTGATGCCTTGCATTATTTCAACCAATACCAGAGCCAGATAAATAATCTGTCTGCGGATGACCTATTACTGGGTTGGAGAATTGAGCGCTCGTTGGGTAATACGCAAGCAGCCTTTGAATATGAAGCCCAGTTACGGACTAATTTTCCTTATTCAGATGAATTAGGGAAAATTTCGACAGGAAACTTTTAATGAACGACCAAAGCAAAAATTCTGAAACTACCCAAAATCCAGCAGTTGCTTTAGGCATGTTGCTTAATCAGGCGCGGTTAAAAAAAGGGATGTCGCTGGGTGAGGTAGCTGAATGTTTGAAATTGCCCGCACGGCAGATTGAGGCCATTGAAAAGGGTAGTTATGATGGTATGCCGGAAGCCGTTTTTGTTAGAGGGTTTTTGACTAGCTACGCTCGTCTACTGGATATCGATGAAGGTGAACTTAAGCAATATCTGAGTCAAATTTTCCCAACTAAAAAAAATGCATTCATTGATCAAACTGCCAGTATTCCCGCAGGCGATTTAAATTTTCAGAACAAACCACAGCAAAGACGGTTTCCGCGTTGGATAATCGGCCTAATAGCCATCGCTGTGATTGCTGCCGGAATTTATGCTTGGCAGAGTAAGTCATTTTCAGAAAGTGCTAAGCAGACAGCAAACAGCTCACAAGATATTGCAAGTCAAGCGCCGATGGTTTCTGATGTTGCAGCCAGCAATATACGTATTGTGCCAATGAATGAGAACGATCAGGGAGAATCTACTCAACAACCGCAGTCAGATAATCAAATTGCCGCAAGTAATGAAGCTTCTGCTATCAATCAGGTTACTACTGATTCCGCAACTTCTAATCACACCCTAGTCATTAAATTACGACATCAATCTTGGTTACAAGTCAGTGATAAAAATGCTAAAGTATTAATCAGCGACGTGGTTAATGCTGGGACAACACATCAGTTTAAAGGTGCTGCACCATATCGTGTCATTATTGGTTATACCCCCGGAGCTGTCATTCAGCTAGACGGCAAAGATATTCCTATCCCAGACAATAATAAACGAACAGCAGCTTTAACTGTAGGTAATAATTAACATGACTATGGCCGTATTGCGTAGAAAAACACATCTGGTACAAATCGAAAATATCACAGTTGGATCTAATGCACCTATCAGGGTGCAGTCTATGACGAATACTGACACTGCTGATGCTGAAAATACGGCTATTCAGGTTAAAGAACTCGCTGATGCGGGTTCTGAACTAGTTCGTCTAACGGTTAATTCTCCCGAAGCAGCTGCTAAAGTGGCCGAGATTCGACAACGCCTCAATGATATGGGCTGCGATGTTCCTTTAGTTGGCGACTTTCACTTTAACGGCGATCGTTTACTCAAAGATTATCCAGATTGTGCGCGAGCCCTTGCTAAATATCGGATTAATCCGGGCAATGTTGGTAAGGGCGTAAAAGGCGATGAGAAATTCGCCTTTATGATTTCCACTGCGGCAGAACATAATAAAGCCGTACGTATTGGTGTGAACTGGGGATCGCTGGATCAGGCACTAGCAAAACGCATGATGGATGCCAATCAGCATCTACCTAAGCCTTTAAGCGCCGATGCGGTTATGCAGGAAGCTTTGATTGTATCGGCGCTAGAGTCAGCCCAAAAAGCAGAACAATTAGGACTGCCAGCTGATAAAATTATTTTGTCATGCAAAGTTTCGAATGTACAAGATCTGGTTAAGGTTTATCAGGATTTGGCCGCGCGCTGTGCCTATCCATTACATTTGGGTTTAACTGAGGCCGGTATGGGTAGTAAAGGCATCGTTGCCTCGACTGCGGCTCTGGCTATTCTGCTGCAACAGGGTATTGGCGATACGATTCGTGTTTCTTTGACACCTGAACCTGGCAGCGCGCGCACTAAGGAAGTTGTGGTAGCGCAAGAAATTTTACAGACGATGGGGATGCGTTCATTTACTCCTCATGTCACTGCTTGTCCTGGTTGTGGTCGAACCACCAGTAATGTATTTCAAGAGTTGGCACGAGACATTCAGCAATATTTACGTGAAAAAATGCCCCTTTGGCGTTCACAGTACCCTGGCGTGGAAAATTTAAATGTTGCTGTCATGGGTTGTGTGGTGAATGGACCAGGGGAAAGTAAGCTGGCTGATATTGGTATTTCCTTACCTGGTACAGGTGAAACGCCTGTTGCACCGGTATATGTTGACGGAGAGCGCCGCGTTACGCTTAAAGGAGAACATATGGCGCAAGAATTTCTGGCCTTAGTTGAAAACTATATTCATGAAAATTATGGTGAAAATGGTAAAAAACGTCAATCAGCTAAAGTAATTCCCATCACAGTGCAATAAATTCTAAATTGTCATGTTAATATATCAGGCTTAAATTGAAACAAGTATTCAGAATCTAAATTTTATGGGTCAAAAAATCCAAGCTGTAAAAGGCATGAATGATTTGCTGCCGGTTGCTCAGAAAGACTTTAAGTTGACCGCAGCTTTATGGCAAGCATTTGAAGAAGTGGTTGCCGCGTGGACAAAAAGTTACGGCTACAGTCAAATACGCACTCCAATTGTGGAACAAACTGGTTTGTTTGTACGATCAATTGGTGAGGAAACTGATGTGGTCGGAAAAGAGATGTATACCTTTGCTGATTCCAATGACAAACTCAGCTTGAGTTTGCGTCCTGAAGGTACTGCATCCTGCTTGCGCGCAGTGGTTGAACATAATTTGCTGTACAATAACGCGCAGAAATTATGGTATATGGGACCGATGTTTCGACGGGAACGCCCGCAAAAAGGGCGTTATCGGCAGTTTCATCAAGTTGGGGTTGAAGCCTTAGGTTTTGCCGGACCCGATGTGGATGCGGAACTCATCGCCATGAGTGCGGATTTATGGAATCGACTAGGTATTCGCCAATATTTAACTCTTGAAATAAATTCTTTAGGTAATAAAGAAGAACGTATTACTCATCGGGCGGCGTTAGTTGATTATTTACAGCAACATGTCGATATTTTGGATGAGGACAGTAAACGGCGCATGCACACCAATCCCTTACGTGTGCTAGATACCAAAAATCCTGCGCTACAAACCATGGCTGAGGGTGCACCACGTTTGGTTGATTTTCTTGGTGAAGAGTCGTTAAGTCATTATCGTACCTTAAAAGCAATGTTAGATGGACTTGGCATCGCCTATGTAGAAAATCCTCGTCTGGTTCGCGGATTAGATTACTATAATCTGACCGTATTTGAGTGGACTACCGAAAAATTAGGTGCCCAAGCCACAGTATGTGGCGGGGGAAGGTATAATGGACTGATAGAAGAACTAGGTGGTAAACCAACTCCGAGCATCGGATTTGCTTTGGGGATTGAGCGTTTGTTACTGTTAGTGCAGGAATTCGGGCAATTAGCTGTTAACGAAGTGCCAGATGTTTATGTGCTGCATCAAGGAGAAGGCACTAGTCTGACGGCAATGAAGCATGCGGCGAGTTTGCGTGCTAGCGGTCTCAATATCTATGTCCATTGTGGCGATCAGAGCTTAAAGGCACAACTTAAAAAGGCCGATAGCAGTGGAGCTGCAATTGCTATGATTATTGGTGAGCAAGAGCAGTCAGATGAGACGATTACGTTAAAAAATCTGCGTAGCCATGAACAAAAAACTGTTGAGGCTAAAATGGCCTTATCGTTAATTCAAGACTGGAAGAAAGCATAATGGTTGTACATATTCAAGATGAACAAGAAGTAGCCAATTTCAAATTTTTCTGGCAACGTTGGGGGCGCTGGCTTTTTGCAGTATTGGTAATTTTAGCTTTATCTTATCTGGGTTATATTCTTTATCAAGGACATTTGCGCAGTAATAATGAAAAAGCAGCAGGTGTGTTTGAAACTTTTGTTACTCAGGCACAGGAAAATAATCTCGAAGGCAGCAAAAAAGCTTTGATGCAATTGCAAAAAGAGTATCCGGATACCATGAATACCGTTCAGGCAACCTTGATGATGGCGGGAACGGCTTTTGATAACGGCAAATATGATGAAGCGATTCAACATTTGCATTGGGTTAAATCCAGACAAGACAGCGAGTTGTTGCAAACTATCGTTGCCCAGCGTCTGGCTACGGTTTATTTACAGCAAAATAAATTTCCAGAGGCGCTAAAGGCACTTGATGTGCAAGTGGATAATCAATATAAACCAACCTTGCTGGAGACCAAAGGCGATATTTTGCAAGCACAAAAGAAAAATGCTGACGCCGTTGCTGCTTATCAGCAAGCACTAAACTTACTGCCAAAAGAAAACGTGCAGCGAGAAATTATTCAGATGAAAATCTATACTCTGAATTAATGCATGGAATTTAGCCTGAATGTTCCTGTCAATATTGTAAAGGACATTCAGGCTTGTGGAGATTTTGAACGGCTTGCCTTGAGCAAGCTCTTGCTGTTTATTGACAGCGTAAAATATTGAAAGTAAAGATGATGAAACCAACAATTGTTTTGGTTGGTCGACCTAATGTGGGTAAGTCTACCTTGTTTAATCGGTTGACTCGTACTAAAGATGCTCTGGTCGCAGACGTGCCAGGTTTGACTCGTGACCGTCACTATGGTCACGGCCGAGTAGGAACTAAGCCTTATTTAGTGGTTGACACTGGCGGTTTTGAACCGGTGGTGGATAGTGGCATTCTGTATGAGATGGCGCGGCATACTTTACAGGCTGTTGATGAAGCAGATGCGATTATTTTTCTGGTAGACGGACGTACCGGATTGACGCCACAAGATCAAATTATTGCCAATCATTTGCGCAAAAGCACTCGGCCAGTGTATCTGGTGGTGAATAAAGGTGAAGGGGCTAATCAATCTGTGTTAGCAGCCGAATTTTATGAGCTCAGTCTAGGTGAACCTATTGTTATTTCTGGTGCGCATGGAGATGGTGTGTACCATCTAATGGAATCAGTATTGGAAGATTTTCCTGATGAAGAAGAGGAAAAGACCAATCAACATCCCACTTTCGCCATCATCGGTCGTCCTAATGTAGGTAAATCTACTTTGGTGAATACGATTTTGGGTGAAGAACGCGTCATTGCCTTTGATATGGCTGGCACTACGCGCGATTCAATTCATATAGATTTTGTTCGTGATAACCATCCTTTTACTATTATTGATACAGCTGGGGTACGTCGTCGCGGTAAAGTAGATGATGCTATCGAAAAATTTTCAGTGATTAAAGCCATGCAGGCGATTGAGGCAGCGAATGTTGCCGTATTGGTGCTGGATGCGCAGCAGGATATAGCGGATCAGGATGCTACTATAGCTGGATTTGCCTTGGAGGCTGGAAGGGCACTAGTGGTGGCCGTCAATAAATGGGATGGTATTGATAATGAACGCAAGGAACAGGTGAAAAGGGACATTGCACGCAAACTTTATTTTCTAGACTTTGCGAAATTTCATTTTATTTCTGCCTTAAAAGAAAAGGGCATAGATGGATTATTTGCATCTATTCAGGCTGCTTATGATGCTGCAATGATCAAATTGTCTACGCCTAAACTCACTCGCGTATTACAAACAGCCTTGGAACGTCAGCAACCACCAAGAGCAGGTTTAATCCGTCCTAAAATGCGATACGCACATCAGGGAGGTATGAATCCTCCTGTTATTGTCATTCATGGTAATGCTTTGCAACATATCAGTGATGCATATACACGGTATTTGACCCAAACATTCCGTAAAGCTTTTCATTTGCAGGGTACACCTTTACGAATACAGTATAATGTTAATGCTAATCCTTACGATGAAAAGGAGTCCAAACCTAAGCAATCTCTGCGACGCGTAAAACTGAGCAACCGAATTGCTAAGCGTGAAGAGATTAAAAAATCGAAAAAGCAGGTAAAGCGTAAAAATAATGTCAAATCTAAGAAAACAAATGCACGGTAATGTGTTAGCATTGGACATGCTTAACTAAGAGCTTAACTCAAGAATAGTTTAGCG
Source organism: uncultured Neisseriaceae bacterium (assembly GCA_945267035.1). Taxonomy (GTDB): domain Bacteria; phylum Pseudomonadota; class Gammaproteobacteria; order Burkholderiales; family Neisseriaceae; genus Snodgrassella. Next base: position 65,254 of record CALYOS010000007.1, read on the forward strand.
ATCACATAATCAAAATAACGGAGTATTTAAATGAGCGCCAAAGGACAAATGTTACAAGATCCTTTCTTGAATGCACTACGTAAAGAGTATGTGCCAGTTTCTATTTATTTAGTTAATGGCATTAAACTTCAAGGACAGGTTGAATCTTTTGATCAATATGTTGTGTTACTGCGTAACACTTCTGTGACCCAAATGGTGTATAAACATGCCATTTCTACTATTGTCCCTGCCCGTGCAGTAAGTTTGCAACATGAACCAAAATCTGCCCCTACTGAGTAGTAAGATAATTGCAATTAATAAAAAAACCGTGTGAATCACGGTTTTTTTTTATTTAATGGGTCATCGATTTGGACAATAAGTTTATGACTAAAACACCTACCAATATAAACCCGATACCGATAATTGCTGCCAGATCCAATTTTTGTCCAAATTTAACCCAGGCAATTAAGGATACACAAACAATACCTATTCCTGACCAAACTGCATAAGCAATTCCTACCGGCATGGTTTTAAGCGTCTGAGACAAACAATAAAAGGAAACCATATAGCCGATAATCGAACAGGCGCTAGGTATGAGACGAGTAAAACCGTTACTGAGCTTAAGCATGCTGGTAGCAAATACTTCCGCTAAAATGGCGATAGCAAGATATAACCATTGACTCATCGTTATTCCTTTAACTTAATTAATTTGCAATTTAAGTAAGCATTATAAATAAGTTTGCTAAGGTAACTTGAATTTTTACTTCCAGCTTACGCAAGCGGATAGTCAGTCGTCTTTTCATGTTATTGGCGATTGAAATAAACCGGATTTTTGATGACTTTTTTAATCTACTATTCAATCCAATAATCAAAGCAATGAAGTCGCTCTTGTGATTAAACAAGAATACGTGGCCACTTAACTATGCTTAGCTGGTTTGGCTCTGTAGGAAATGATTAGCTGGGCACTGGCGTGCCAACCAGCCATAGCACAATCGGCAGGGTAACTAGACTGAGTAAAGTACTGAATAATGTTGCGCTGGAGACCAATTCGGGATGAGTATCAAACTGCACGGAAAGCAATGTGGTATTGGCTGCCGAAGGCATGGCGGCCAAAACGATGAGAATTTGCTTATAAACGCTAGGAATAGGCAAGAAATAGACCAGTATGGTTGCTATTAAAGGGGAAGCGATCATTTTGGTGACTAAGGCAAAGCTGATTTTGCCATAGTCAAGTTGAGTAATTTTGATTTTTGCTAATTGCATACCCAAAATAATCATGATGATGACTATAGAAGAATCGCCGATCATGCTGATTGAGGTCATCACAGATTTAGACAAAGGAATGTGACACAGCTGAAATAAAATACCCAAAAAAGCACCATAAGCAACCGGCATACGGATGACTGTTTTCAATACGGCTTTTTGACCGGTTATGGATGTATCTGCGCTCCCCTTAACTGCATAGTAAACCCCTACTGTGCACATGACAAATTGCTGTAATACCATCATGATAACGCCCAAATCAAAGCCAATCTGACCGAAAAATACCAGTAATACAGGCATGCCGTAGTTTCCATTGTTCATAAAACAAGAACTTAAAATCATGGCACAACGTTCTGAAGTGGTGTATTTCCAGCATACTGACCAAATGGACACCACAATGACCAGAAAAAAACATAACCCAAATATGTAGAATAGGTAAAAGAGATAATCGAAGTTTAAGTTATGAGTATAAAAAGCTTTGAAGGCCAGAAATGGTGAAAGCACATATAACGACATTTTGGATAAATTGGCTACATCAAAACTTAAGGTTTTTTGAGCGATATAACCAACAATAAAGATACCAAATATCGGTAACAGAATCATGAAAAACTGCATAGCTCACCCCAAGGCTGGATGTTTGGTCAGCATCCAATAATATCTAGTGTGTTGTTACGGCCAATCTGGCGTTAACAATGATCAAAGTGGTATTTTAGGTTAGAGAGCACTGAGTGTATACACAGCTGATAAATATTAATCTGTTTATATTAAGGGTTTTTACACCAGCAGCATGGGCATAATAAGTTTGAATTGCAGCAAACACCTAAATTTGTATGCCGTAAGATTGGTTGAAATTGAGGTAAACAGCCAGAAAATTCGATAGTATTCTAAACATCAATGCTTATACCTCAATTATTTGTTGAATATAATCAATTAAACTTCTTCAATGCCATAGAATTTGGTTCCAATTTTGATTGTTTCACGTCCTTGTTCACGACGCCAGTTATTGGAATCTCTTAAAGAATAAATACAGCCGCAATATTCCTGCTGGTAAAACTGTTCACGTTTGCTAATTTCGACCATGCGTTGGCTGCCTCCACCTTTGCGCCAGTTATAGTCCCAATAGGTGATTTCTGGATATTTTTCTGCGGCTCGCAAACCACAAGAATTAACCTGCTGCATGTTTTTCCAGCGTGAAATACCCAATGAGGTGGTGAAGACAGGAAAGCCATTTTCGAAGGCATACAGCGCAGTTCTTTCAAGACGCATATCAAAACACATGGTACAACGGATACCGCGTTCGGGTTCAAATTCCATGCCTTTGGCACGCTCAAACCAGTTATCCATATCATAGTCGGCATCTACAAACGGGATGTTGAATTTTTCGGCGAAGGCTTTGTTTTCATCCTTGCGAATTTCATACTCTTTTTTTGGATGAATGTTGGGGTTATAGAAATAAATGGTGTAATCTATGCCGGCAGCCAGCATGGCTTCCATAACCTCACCAGAACAAGGTGCACAGCAGGAATGCAGCAGAACCTTATTGGCTTGGTTCGGGGGTATTAATTCGGGGCGCTGAATATCGGTAACCTGAACGGTTGGATTCATGATGTGTTTTCCTGATAAATTATTATAGACAGGTATTTTAACAAAGCTTGTTCGGTAAAAATACAGATTGTGGGTAAAAAAACGACCTTTAATTTCAAGGTTATGGAATAAATCAGTAGTCTTAACCGCAGCTTGTGGGTGAAACATGGTGTGCTGTTTATGCAGACTAATCCGAGATTTATGAAGCTATACCAGCTCGCTAGTAAACATAGCGAGCTGGTATATCTCAGCAGATCAAGCCCATATCAGATCTGACTTTAGTTTTCCAATATTGCCTTGGTAATTAAAAAACGCTATTTTCTCTCTTTTTTACGTGTTCGGGATTTGCCAGAACGTTTTTTGTTGTTGCTCTCTGTTTTGATTTGAGTGGATTTTTTAGTTTTATGGCGTTTCGTTTTGCTATTGCTACTGAGCAATGTTAGATCAATGCGACTGTGATCCAGATCTGCCCGAGCGACTCTTACGGTTACTTTGTCACCCAGTTTAAAACGTATTCCACTGCGCTCGCCAATGATGGCCATAAGCTCAGGATGATAGTTGAAATAGTCTTCGCCAAGATCACTAATGTGTACCATGCCGTCTATATAAATATCATCTAAGGTGACAAATAGTCCAAAATTGGCCATGCCAGAAATGGTACCTGAGAAAACTTCGCCAATTTTATCGCGCATGTAATAGGTTTTGAGCCAATTATCTACATCACGGCTGGCATTATCCGCTTTGCGTTCTGCTTGTGAGCACCAAATACCCAAATCCTGCCAGGATTTTGGCTGATAGGTAGTATGGTTAAGGACTGCTTTGATGGCTCGATGGACGGTTAAATCTGGGTAACGGCGGATTGGTGAGGTAAAATGGGTGTAAGCGGGATAGGCCAAACCAAAGTGCCCGATATTATGCGGTTCATATACTGCCTGTTGCATAGAGCGTAACATCATGACTTCAATAATTTGCCGGTCTGGACGCGTTTTAATTTCTTCAAATAAATGGGCATAATCTTTTGGTGTGGGTTTATCTCCACCTTGCAAATGTAAGCCCAATAAACCCAATTGTTCGCGTAAGTTATTTAGTCGGTCAGCTGTTGGACCGGCATGATTGCGATACAGAGCAGGGTGTTTATGCTTATGTAAAAATTCCGCTGCGCAAACATTGGCTGCAAGCATACATTCTTCAATTAGGCGATGCGCTTCATTCCGCTTCACAGGGATAATGCGTTCAATTTTGCCTAATTTGTTGAAGATCATTTGAGTTTCAACCGTATCAAATTCCATAGCGCCTCGTTGCTGGCGTTTTTTCAATAGAATCTGGTAAACGTGATACAGATTTAATACGTGTCGTTTAAGCGGGTCATCGAATTGATCATTGCTGATCCAATCCCATGTTTGGGTGTAAGTTAGACGCGCATGTGAACGCATTACAGCTGGGTAGAATTGATAGGACTTGATATTACCTGCATAGGTAATTTCCATATCGCAAACCATGCACAAGCGTTCAACATTGGGATTGAGTGAACAGATACCGTTGGAAAGTTTTTCCGGTAGCATGGGGATCACCCGACGTGGGAAATACACACTGGTAGCGCGTTCAAGAGCATCCGTGTCAATGGCATCATCGGGTTTCACGTAATGGCTGACATCGGCAATGGCCACCACCAGACGATAATTACGACCTTTTTTCTCCGCATACACCGCATCATCAAAATCACGGGCAGTTTCGCCATCAATAGTGATTAAGGGTAAGTCGCGCAAATCCACTCGATTTTTATAATCTGCTGCCTTGACCTGATCAGGGATTTTTTGTGCTTGTTGCAGACAGGCAGGACTAAATTGATGTGGCAAGTGATGCTTACGCACAGCAATTTCGATTTCCATGCCACTATCGGCATAGTCACCCAGAATTTCAGTGACTCGAGCCACCGCTGCCTGAGTCGCATCGGGATAGGATTCGATTTTAGCAACCACAACCTGCCCAGCTTTTGCTTTTCCGACTGAATGAGGTTGCAGCACAATACTGGCACCGAGGCGTTTATCTTCCGGAATCAGTAGCGCCACACCATGTTCCAATTTTAATCTGCCTACTACGTCTTTATTAGCTCGTTCGATGATGTCCAGCACCTGTCCTTCCCGACGACCTTTCCGATCCAGACCAATGGGGCGTACCGTGACAATATCACCATTCATTAAACCGAGCATTTGTCGAGCGTATAAGACGAAATCATGACCATCAGCCGGATTTAAAGGAACGGCAAAACCAAAATCATCTTTATGTACTTCGACCCGACATTTCACCAAAGCCAATTTGTCAGCCACACACACAGCGCCGCGGCGATTGATCAGTACCTGTCCATCTCTGGCCATTGCATTGAGCCGACGCTCGAAAAATGCTTTTTCTTCGGGAGTAATACTGAGTTTTTTTGCCAAAACGGATGTGTTAACCGGTATACCAATTTTTTCCAAAATCTTAAGAATCCATTCTCTACTGGGTAATGGATTGATATATCGTTGTAACTCACGTTCAAGATAAGGATCTTGATGGCGTAAATCTGATTTTTTCTTCATAAGGTGTTGACAATCTTTTTTGAGAATATATAATTCAGGTCTTCGGTAAACATCTACTTTAACCGAAAGCAGCAATAGTTGCAAAAGCCCAGATGGCGGAATTGGTAGACGCGCTAGGTTCAGGTCCTAGTGCCCGTTTAGGGTGTGGAAGTTCGAGTCTTCTTCTGGGCACCATCTCAACGCTATACAGTGATCAATATTTTTCCCATTTGAAAATTTTAAAGTTCAGAATTTTCATTTTCTAAATAGTCTTTTTTTTCATCAATTCTATCAGTTAGCATAAGAATCTAAATTCACAGATATAATTATATCTAATTTGTTATTCCGTTCAATTATATGTCATTTGGAACAGTCTGACTATATTAGCTTGGTTTAAACTGGTTTCGTGTTAATGACCTGAGTAATTTTTGGCAAATCAACCAAGTCTGAAAACTTGCGCATAAAGCATGGTGTCGAAGC
>CALYOS010000008.1 GCA_945267035.1 uncultured Neisseriaceae bacterium
GTAGGCAGTTTTTCTCTAAACTACCTACCTGATACAGATTAAGCAGCCATTATCCACGCAAGTTCATCTGCTCCATGGACTCATCATTCTTGTACAAAAGAATATGCTTCTCTCACAACCATAGCGCAGAGAAAAAACCTTTATTGAGTATTGGCTGATTACGCTAATCATTTCATTTCTAGCTACAAAGCAAATACAGGTAGTGCGTATAAAAGCCAATTTGCCAGCTACAGATTAGTAGTCCTGTTCATCATGGGGATTTATTTCATCCTTCACAAACTACATAACAACCCGCAATAATTCTGCGCAATTTCCTGAGTCAGCGCGTTTAATTTTCCGATTCCTTCATATCAACAATCTTGCCCAAAGCAGAACAATTCCCCCTCCTTAAAGATACAAGAAGTTATTCTTGCTGAGTGACACTAAAATACTACAACTAGGCAACGCTGATGTAACCAAGAATCCAACGGCTTTTTAACATTTAAATAGCATAAAATAAGAATTATTTTATTAAATTTACATATTAATGCTATTCGAAGTTTTCATTAACTTTCTCCAGCTTATATATATGATATTAATAGAAAAATAAAGACATAACAGATTAACAAAAACGAAACTAAACCAACATAATTTTGACAAAGTAAACCTATATCTTACCTATTCAATGCAGCAAGTAGCCTCAGAAAGGCATAACCACATTTCAGTAAAATAGTGATTTCAAACTTATTTCACTATCCTAAGATAGTCATCTTGTATATAAAAAAACTAAATACTACAATTAACTTAACTTAAGTATAGATTAACAAAACTAAAATTTATGCTTAAAAATCATAAATAAATATGAGGAAATAAAGATGTCTAAAACCAAAACAGTTTCAGAAGTACTTGTAGATGTCATGATTGAAGCTGGTGTCAGCAACTGCTACGGCATCATTGGAGATACCTTAAATTTCGTTGGTAAAGCGATTGAGAAAAGCAACATCAACTGGATTCATACCCGCCATGAAGAAGCTGCAGCCTTCGCTGCCGGTGCCGAAGCCATGATCACCAACAAATTAACTGCTTGCGCTGGTTCTTGTGGCCCAGGTAGTCTGCATTTAATCAATGGTCTGTACGAATCAAACCGTAACAATGCACCGGTACTGGTCATAGCCAGCCAATTGGCTGCTTCATCTATGGGCACAGGATTTCCACAGGAAGTGGATTTTCTAAAAGTTTATCAGGACACCAGCGTCTATTGTCAAATGGTTAACCAGCCTGATCAAGCACAGCGTATCTTCACCCAAGCAGCGCAAGCAGCATTAAATAAACGTGGTGTGGCGGTGGTGATTCTGCCTAGTGATATCAGTAAAATGACTGTTGAGGAAAAACCGATCCATATCTGGCGTCCGCAACCAGTTATTAGTCCAAATGACCAGGAAATTAATGCGCTGGCACAATCCATCAATCAAGGTGAAAAAATTACTATTTATGCTGGTATCGGCAGTCAGAACGCCCATGACGAAGTGGTCGCTTTGGCAGAAAAACTAAAAGCGCCAGTAGTTCATACGTCACGCGCCAAAGACAGCATTGCCTATGACAATCCCTATCAGGTGGGAATGACCGGTATGTTTGGCACCAAAGCCGGATACGACGCCATCAAAGATTGCGATACCTTGTTGTTACTGGGCTGTGGCTTTGCCTGGTCAGAATATTATCCACAACATGCCAAAATCATTCAAATCGATCATGATGCCACTCAGCTTGGCTTGCGCCATCCCATCGATTTAGGTTTAGTTGGTGATGTTCAAGCCACCATCAACAAACTTCTACCCCATATTAACGCGCGCACTGATGACAGCTTTTTAAATAAATATACCGCGCTTTTTGCCAAAATCATGGCAAAATTTGAAACATTTGCCGAGCATTTAAATGATAAAAGCCCCATTCATCCGCAACAATTAGTTGAACTGATTGATAAACATGCCAATGATGATGCCTTAATTACCGCAGATGTTGGCACACCCATGCTGTGGGGCGCGCGCTACTTAACCATGAATGGTAAACGACGTTTTCTAACCAGCCTCAAACATGGCACCATGTCAAACGGCATGCCTCAGGCGTACGGATTCCAGAAAGCGTTCCCAAACAGACAAGTGATTTCCCTATCAGGAGATGGTGGATTGGCGATGCTCATGGGTGATCTGTTGACCGCGAAACAGGAAAATTTACCGATTAAAATCGTGGTGTTTAACAACAGCTCATTAAATTTCGTTGAACAGGAGCAAAAAGGTGAAGGTTTAGTCGAAGTTTATGTCGATTTGAAAAATGGTGATTTCAAAACCATTGCTGAAGGCTGCGGCTTTAGCGCACAGACAGTGAGCAAATCTTCTGAACTCGAAAATGCGGTCAAAACATTCCTGTCGACATCTGGACCAGCTTTACTCAATGTCATTATTAGCCCAGATGAACTGATCATGCCCCCAGCAATCAGCTATGAAAATGTTAAAAACATGGTCTGGTATGGTTCCAAAGCCATTCTTGAAGGCAAAGGCAAAGAAGTAATCGACATGATCAAACATAATATTTAAGCATTAGCCAATTTATCGATTGGGCGGCACTGCCCAATCGATAAATACACATTTTTCAATACTCATTCATCTATTCTAAGCCGTAGGTACATTTTTTGCTTATCGTGATAATGATCGATAAATAATTGCTTTCAAAACCGATTAAAGAAAATAATAATCTATTAATGATTTATCAATAAAATTGGTTCCAAACATATTAGATCAATCATCATGACAGTTTTAACCAATCAGCTAATGATCAATCAGTGCGATTAGCTTGGTTGTCACCCATTTATCGTGTTTTCCATCAGCAACTTCAATAATCATACAGAGTGTGATTAATCTTATCACTTAATGTCAGTTTAAAGTCTAACAGCCTCAATCAGCAATCAGAATAAACCAGCTTAAAGGAGCATAAGTGAACACAATACGTTTTGCTTACGCAACGTTGACGCATGTTTTTGTTCACAGCTCCTATAAGACTAATTGATATAACGCAGAAATCTTTGCAGTTGATCATGCAACCACTCAATAAAGTATCGATAACCCTTGATCAAATTACAACCATTACATTTTGCGTATTGCTCGCTTCATGTGGCGATACCACACCCGCTGTTGCCGTTTTGATGGTAATTGATTAGCACCATATTGCCATAAAATAAATTGATCAACTAATGTGGCTATATCAGGCGTTAGCATATTGGCTTCTTCCAACATCTGCTTAATTTCTTGCGGACCATAAGCCAGGATCTCATCTTCTTCGCCCTCAATGATGGTTTTTTTGAGTAGATTAAATCCATCTATTAAAGGAGAAGTATTATTTCGTCCCTGACGCCATACCCAGATCATCAGCGGCAATGAGGTGACAATAATGCCAACTATGATGATAAACAGCACCAACCATGATGGTAGATTTTTTAGGCCAAATTTAGAAAATAGGGTACTTCTCTGCCCTGTGTCATAATTCACCACCCATTGTTGCCAGTAAAACTGACCTTGATCGAATTTTTTCTTAATCCAAGGATATTTGGGGGTTAAATGCTCCGTTTGTTCTGCCGGTAAAGCGTTTTCAATTCCACTATCAACCCTTGTAGCCGATACGCTTCCCGTAGGATCTATCCGCTGCCACAGATTTTTTTCTGCAATCCATATTTCTACCCAAGCATGAGCATCTTTATTGCGAATCTGCCAAAACTGTCCATCAGGATGATATTCACCGCCTTGATAACCGGTAATAATTCTGGCCGGAATGCCCGCAGCACGCGCCAGCCATACCGTGGCATCAGCATAATCCTCACAGAATCCCTCATGGCTGGTAAACAGAAAATAATCAGTGTGATTTGCCTTCTCACCACCCCGCTGCGGAGTCAACGTATATTGAAAATGTTGCTCACGATAATAAGTTAAAATACGTTGTATAAAATCTTCAGTATTTTTCGATTGCTGCGCCAATTGTTTGGCTAATATCCGTGTTTGTTGATTGATGCCAGCAGGAAGTTCCAAATAAAACCGCCTGAGTGTCGGATTTAAATTTTGTCGTAGTTGAGCGGATAAAGAAGAATAAAGATGTATGCGACGTAATCCTTCGCGGCGTTTTTCCAACCTCACCACATTACCAACCTGCCGTGAAATATCAGCTTGACTATCAGCTAATGGCTGATCTAAGGCCGGAACACGTCCATTATCATCTTTAATGGTGATCTCATAGCTAACTAAGCGAGTATCTGCATTTTTTTCCAGTTCACTTCTTCTGGGTAACAACAAAGTCTGTTTATCTGTATATTGATCATTTACAGCTTTCCATACCCCGTTTTCGTTGCGCCCCATTACCAAAACTCGCCAATAAAGATCAGCAGGTTTGACCGTAACATCCTGCGCAAAAGTCACATTAAAAGCCAGTTCATTGCTTTGAACAAGATGACTGATACTACCGGGATCCATCGTGTCTGACAGCCCGGTCGAGGTGGCAGTCGACGTGGGCGGTATACCCCATAATGGCGTATTTTTTCGCGGTACCACAATAAATAAGATTACCGCCAATGGCAATGACAAAAGCAAGACAACTGCACCTTGCTTGATCGCCGCCTTAGGTTCAATACCCGCCAACAATCCGAGCGAAGAAAGCAGGCAAAATAATGAGATAATTATCCACGGTGCCATCAGCATATGCTGGTTAAATAACAGAGCACCGCCCATCAAAATGATCTGCGCCAACAACAATACTTGCCAGTCACGTAATGTCTCGCCCTCATAGGCTTTTAAAACCACCATGAGCAAGAGCAATGCCACACCGCCATCACGCCCGATTACAGTGCCGAGTTTATAATAGACCCATCCAGCCGAAACGGCCAATAAAACCACCAACGCCCACAAAGGTAATTTTTTTAAAGTGGTCATTAATAATAGCATTCGCATGATTAATAAAAAGCCGAATGCCACAGAAACCGTGAATGGCAACTCCAATAATAATGGCAAAGCCACCCAGCTAAGCATCAGTAATAATAAGAATTGCGCGCGAACTTTAGGCGTTTTGCGCAAAAAAATAGGATCAGCCAACCACATTACCAAGTTCCTAAAGCTGTTAAACAGTATGTCCGTTGCGCTGTTCCGGCTTCAAAACGCTGATGGGGTAATTCTAAAATATATTTTTCCCCTCTAGCCTCTGCTCTGAGCACTCGAAAACATAGCATACTGGCAAGTTTTTCTTTTGATGTATTAGCAGGATAATTGCGATAGGAAATTAAAGCAGGTTCAACCATAGAACCGCTTTGTTCAAAGTATTTATCCAGCAATTGACCACTTTTTGCATAATGCTTCCATGCGATATATTTCAAAGGCGTGGTATTTTGATGAGGAAGCAAATAAGCTGGATTTTCTCCACTCATGGTAATTTGTACAGTGTCATCACTTTGATCAACGCTGGCTACAGGTAAGTCATGCATTAAAGGTGAAGGAAATATAATAATTTCATCATGAAATTCCCAATTTGCTTCCACCATTAACAGACCAAATGGAGCCATACTGGCACCAGCTAATCTGAGCGTGGGTAAATATCCCCGATTTTGCGGCGGTAAGCGCCAGCTAAACTCTCTATTTTCAGGGGTGATGTTCCATAATTGCCAGTCTTTGGCTCGTTCAGTCTCTTCTAAACCGGTACGCAACCATAGCCAGCGACGGCGTTTGCAATCATCACAAGCGCGTAACGTTAAAACTATTTCTCTTTGAGCAAAGTATTCTGCCGCTGGAATAATCTCCAAAACCAAACCAGTTAATTGGCGTAGGCCGGCTGCTGCACCAAAAAATATAATCCCCATCAACCAAAACACCAATGCATAGGCAATATTGACCTGATAGTTAACGGCCATAATCCACAGTAATATACAAGCTATACTGAGCCCCCAGCCTAGTCGTGTGAGGCTAAAACGAACATTTTTCAGACGTAATGCTTGATAGCCATCAATGTGAATTGGCGCAGGTAATTCAGACCACGGCCACATGATCAAGCATCTCGGTTAATACAGTTCTACTGTCTTGCTGACTTTGAATAGGCTGCAATCGATGCGCTGCCACAGCAACCCAAATGGCTTTAACATCTTCAGGCAGAACATGCGCACGGGCATGTACCCATGCATGCGCTTTTGCCGCTCTGACTACGGCTAGACCAGCTCGAGGACTCAGACCAACGGCAAAACGACCGGGAACACGTGTAGCTTGCACCAATCGATAAATATACTCGGCTGCGGCTGGTGAAATAGTCGTTTCCGCGGCTTCAGCTTGCCATTGCTGTAGTATCTTACTATTGGTTATAGGTTTAATTTTCGGAATATATTGGCGACGACCACCACTTAAATAAAGCTGTTTTTCTTCTTTTTCGGCTGGATATCCCATACTCAAACACATCATAAACCGGTCTAACTGTGATTCAGGTAAAGGATAAGTTCCCAATTGCTCTACTGGATTTTGCGTTGCCACCACTAAAAAAGGCTGCGGCAAATGATACGTTTTGCCGTCTACAGAAACTTGCCCCTCCTCCATTGCCTCCAAAAGAGCAGACTGTAGTTTAGGAGAAGCGCGATTTATTTCATCTGCTAATAGAAAAGGATTAAAAACCGGTCCAGGTTGAAAAATGAACTCACCGTTTTGCGGTTGAAAAATATTCACCCCTAACAAATCTGTCGGTAGCATATCGTTAGTAAATTGAACACGTTTATAGCCCATTCCTAACACAGCGGCTAAAGCATGAGCCAAGGTAGTTTTACCGACGCCTGGCACGTCATTCAATAAAACATGTCCGCGAGCAAGTACACAAGTGACTATTTGTTCCAGTAATTGTTGTTTACCCAGAATAAGGGCATTGAGCTGTTTGAATATTGGATCAAGTTTCGGGTTCATCATTATCTATATTTAAAAAACTGGATTTATGTAAACATTAACTATACAATTAAATGATTATCTCAAGCCGCTAGATTCTCCACACCAGCATATTTAAGATAATTTCACAAATATTAAACTATTTTAAATATATGTAAAGAGTATTAACTTATATTTACAATATAACTTTTGTTAGTCAATACGAATATATTCTATCGCCAGTATTTCAATGATTTCTACACCATCCACGCCAGCCAAGCGCACTTCATCTCCCTCATGAGCTTTCAGCAAACAGCGTGCAAGGGGTGACACCCAAGAAATTTTATTCTGGCTCAAATCTATTTCGTCTGTACCAACGATTTTAACCGTTTGCTCCTGCCCGTTTGCACGCAAAATGGTCACCGTGGCACTAAAGAAAACCTGATCACAATCTCCTCGTAATTCCGGATCAATAACTTGAGCTGCTTCTAATCGTTTGGTTAGAAAACGTATTCTTCGATCAATTTCACGTAATCGACGTTTGCCATACAGGTAGTCACCATTTTCACTACGATCCCCATTGCCAGCTGCCCAGTTCACCACATTGACCACTTCAGGGCGCTCTTTGTGAACCAGTTGGTACAGCTCATCCTGTAAGGCCTGATGACCACCTGGGGTAATATAATTTGGGGTATTTTTTTGCTCACTACTCATTAGTTTTCCTAAAACAATAAAACAGGCTGTCTGTAATCAGACAGCCTGCACAGATAAAAAAAGATCACGATCTGAAGAGCAACGCTCAACTTTAACGATTCAATAATTTTTATCTTAATTTAGACAGACAAATTGGTCATAGATGATCAAACCATAGTCATGACGGTCAAATCAGTGTCAATTTTTTATTTATGCTTGAAAACCTTTTTTTAGCTTTTCAGCATAAGCATTCAGATCACTGATTGGACGAGTGGCTACACCAGAATCCATTGCTGCCTTAGCTACGGCAGGCGCAACCACATAAATCAAACGCGGATCAAAAGGTTTCGGAATCAAATATTCACGACCAAAAGTCATATCAGCATCTTTATAAGCCTTAACAACTTCTGCACTTGGTGGCGTTTTCGCCAATTCGGCGATAGCATTAACACAAGCCAATTTCATTTCCGCATTGATGGTAGTAGCACCAACGTCTAAAGCCCCACGGAAAATGAACGGGAAACACAATACATTATTGACTTGATTAGGAAAATCAGAGCGTCCAGTACCCATGATGACATCAGGACGGGCTGCTTTGGCTTCATGTGGCCAAATTTCAGGAGTCGGATTAGCCATAGCCAGAACAATAGGATCATTGTTCATGGTTTTCAGCATCTCTGGGCTTAATACGCCAGGACCGGATAAACCAAGAAATATATCTTTTCCTTTTACCGCATCTTCCAGCGTCCGCTGACCTTGATCAGGCTGGGCAAAGGCTTTTTTAGATTCCACCATGTTTGCTTCACGATTCTGATAAATCACGCCTTTAGAATCACAAACAGTAATATTTTCCCTTTTCATGCCCATGCTTACCAGCAATTCCAGACAGGCAATAGCCGCAGCACCGGCACCAGAACATACCAATTTAACCTGCGCAATATCTTTACCGACCACGCTCAAAGCATTTTTAATAGCGGCGACAGTAATAATGGCCGTACCGTGCTGATCATCATGAAAAACTGGAATTTTACAACGTTCGCTAAGTTTCTTTTCAATATAGAAACATTCGGGAGCTTTGATATCTTCCAGATTGATTCCGCCGAAAGTTGGTTCTAATGCGGCAATGATATCAACCAGTTTGTCCGGATCAGTTTCATCAATTTCAATATCAAAAACATCTACTCCGCCAAACTTTTTAAATAGTACACCTTTGCCTTCCATTACTGGTTTGCCTGCCAGCGCGCCAATATTGCCCAGACCAAGTACTGCAGTACCATTTGAGATTACTGCAACCAGATTGCCTCGAGCGGTATATTTATATGCATTTGCAGGATCACGATGAATCTCCATGCAAGGTGCTGCCACACCCGGCGAATAAGCCAGCGACAAATCCTCTTGGGTATTCAATGGTTTAGTCGCACAAACTTCTATTTTACCAGGGCGAGGTTCTTCGTGAAAACGTAATGCAGCTTCTTTGATTAATTCATCCATATAAGTTCTCAGTTCCAGGTTTTTAACACCAACAAGCTGTTTTTTTAAAAAGCACAATAAAAAACCTTTTAACGGGTGTCTAAAGAATTAGTACCTGTCAAAAGTGATTTATATTATAGCTTTATTTAACAAAATCATACACCGCTTTTATGGTTAATATTTCACATTCACGATTACAAAGCCGAAGATAATTGTTGAATTTCCCCATTTTTAATGGCTAAAACTAACAATCCTTTAAATTCACAAACTGTCGCTTTAACACACCACCCATATGCATCAAAAAATGCAAAGCAATTAATGATAAAATAATATACAGTGCTTTACTTTGATTTCTCTTGCTGATACTGCTGTGCATATTCCACAGCACTGCTGATCGCCATTTTCGCTTGCGGGCTATTTTTCCAACAGCTACTACCAACTAAACAAGCAATCTGTTGTGTAATATCCTGTGGGTTTTCCTCAGCAAGCTGGGCCAAAGAATTGATTCCGATCTGTTCCAAACGATCAATCACCTTGTCCCCTACACCTTTGACTTTGACCAATAATGCCCGTTCAGATTCACTAAACACCATAAGCTGCCAACCTTCTTCATAATTTTATTCAAATGTATTTATCACCGTCTCTACTGATTAAGACCTTTACCTAAATATCATAAATAGGATAATTAGTGATTGATTAATGATAACTTAGCAATTCTGATTGCGCAGTAAAATGTTTTAGAACAAAACCGCATAAAAAAAGCGGGTATTCAAACCCGCTTTTTTTATTCAAGAATAAGTTAGAACCATTGGCCGAAACGTCGGATGTACCAGCGTTTAACTATCTGAGTTACCACACAATAGCAACCTAATGTCAGTACCAGCCATGGGAAATACTGCCATGGTAATGGAGTCAGTCCAATCCAGTTACTGATCGGTGAAAAGGGAATATAAATTCCGATGGCCATAATTAATCCTGTCATCAGCAATACTGGTAATGCTGCCGTGCTTTGAATAAACGGAATCTTACGGGTACGCAGCATGTGTACCACCAATGTTTGGGACAATAGACCTTCAACAAACCAACCAGAATGAAACAGATTTTGCACTTCCGGTGCATTAGCATGAAATACAAACCACATCAACGCAAAGGTACTGATGTCAAATATGGATGAAATAGGACCAATAAACAACATAAAACGACTGATGTTAGACACATCCCATTTACGTGGTTTACGTAAAAATTCATCATCCATTCGATCCCAAGGGAGCGATAACTGAGAAAAATCATACAGCAAATTCTGAATCAGAAGCTGAATCGCCAGCATGGGCAAAAATGGTAAAAAAGCACTGGCGAATAACACCGAAAAAACATTACCAAAGTTAGAGCTGGCAGTCATATTCAGGTATTTAATAATATTACCGAAGGTTTCACGCCCTTTAATCACCCCTTCTTCTAGCACCATCAGGCTTTTTTCTAACAAAATAATGTCGGCTGATTCTTTAGCAATATCCGTGGCGGTATCAACTGATATACCCACATCGGCATCGCGTAAAGCGGGAGCGTCGTTAATACCATCGCCGAGAAAACCAACAGTATGACCATTTTCTTGCAATAAACGAATAATTCGCGATTTTTGCAAGGGAGTGAGCTTAGCAAAAACAGTATGTTGTTCCAATAAAGGTTTTAGCACCTCATCACTTAAGCCCTCAATATCACTACCCAACAAAGGCAGTCCAGCTTCAATGCCCACTTCATGACAAATTTTTCGGGTGACAATTGCGTTGTCTCCGGTTAAAACTTTTACCGCAACACCATTCTCACTTAAAGCAGCAATTGCCTGGGCTGCACTGTCTTTAGGGGGATCAAGGAATGTCAGAAATCCACATAAAGTTAACTCAGTTTCATCGGCAACAGCATATTGGGCTTTTTGTGCTTCAGGATTAATGTATTTGGTGCCGATTGCCAGCACACGAAACCCTTCTTTGTTGTAGCTTTCTGTCAGCGACAACAGCCGTTGGCGTTGAGCTGCATCTAGTGGCAAAAACTGCCCCTGCTCATATACACAGCTGGAAATCGACAGCATTTCTTCTACGGCGCCTTTACAGATCAATACATGTCGTTGGTGCTCATCACGCAACACAACTGATAAGCGCCGGCGTACAAAATCAAAGGGCAATTCATCTATTTTCTGAAACGCAGCAGAATGAATATAGGCACGGTTTTCTGGTTCTTGCGCAAAGCGAATAATCGCCTTATCCATCAGATTTTTCATTCCACTTTGAAAGGAACTATTTAACCACGCCAGCTGTAGGACTTCATGATCATTGTGACCATGAATATCCGTATAATGCTCCAGAATAATTTTATCTTGCGTTAACGTACCGGTTTTATCGGTGCATAACACATCCATCGAACCAAAATTTTGAATGGCACTTAAGCGCTTTACCACAACCTTCCGTCGTGCCATGGCCATGGCACCTTTGGCCAGATTGGCACTGACAATCATAGGTAACATTTCTGGTGTCAGACCAACTGCTACTGCCAAAGCAAATAAAGCAGCATCGCCCCAGTCACCTTTAGTAAAGCCATTTACCAGCAGCACAATTGGCACCAGAATCAGCATAAAGCGTATAAGCAGATGGCTGACACTGTTGACCCCACGGTCAAATGCCGTTTTACCGCGAGTACCGACGATAGATTTAGCTAAAGAACCAAAATAAGTATCATTACCGGTAGCCACCACCACAGCTTTGGCCGTTCCACTCACGATATTGGTCCCCATAAAGCAGATATTTTCTGCATCCAGCGGATTAGATGAGTCAGACGATGGCTGAGATTGCAAATTGGTCGATACCGAAGCGCCCAAAGTATCCGATTTTTCAACCGGAATAGATTCACCGGTCAGCACGGCCTGACTGATAAATAAATCACGTGACTCAATTAGACGTACATCAGCAGGAACCATGTCACCGGCAGACAGAAAAATGATATCGCCGGGCACCACTTCTTTAATCGGCACTTCTTGTTGTTCACCAGCCAAATCCCGATGACTACGACGCAATACCGTTGCAGTCGTGCTAATCATCGATTTCAACGCTTGCGCTGCTTTATTAGAACGGTATTCCTGCCAGAAACTGAGCAAACCACTTAGCAACACCATTACCAAAATAATAATAATGCCACTGAGGCTGGTTTCCTCACCCTGACGTAAGGGAATCAGATAATCTGAAAAGAAACTGACTGCTGCCAGTGCAAGTAAAACAAAAATAAAAGGATTTTTAAACGCGAGTAGTAATTGGATCCAAGCAGATGGCGCTTTATCGTGCACAACATCATTACTACCAAATGAAGCTAATCTCTCTTTGATATCTTGCTCGGTCAGACCACTGAGACTAGTCTGTAAATTAGAAAGCGTTTTCTCAAGACTGTTGCGTGACTCAAGCACAGCTTTAATAGTCACGGATTGATGGGTTACTTTTTTTAGTTTTTTCATAAACAGTACCTTTCCAACCATGATGTTTCCCGGTTGGCAGATACTGTTAACTGGAAAACATCAACGGCCTTGTTGCAATTGATGTATCAATAAAATAAACGGCAGACTCGAATCTTCTTCCATTGTTTTATTCCCAGTTAAATAGTCATAAACGTAATGCGAGGCATTGCGTTCACCGATACCGAAGCAGACTAATCTGCAATTGCTGTCGTCAACACGCATAAAAGACAACAATATCTTCAGCAAGGTAAGGTTTATACGGGTTTAAGATAATAACGTCAATTAAATTTACGTTACCTGCAATAAAAAACAATAATATTCACAAGCTACTACATTAACCAAGATTCATTTAAATAAACCAACACATTTCATTTTCACCCTATCTTGATCGCCAATTGGGTATGCCCAGCTAATGTCCATAATGGTTAATTTTTGCGCCCAATTTTCAACATTTCGACCGATAAATTAAAACAGCAAACCTTGAAAATGATTTAGATAATTATGTAATGGTTTAGGTATACCATAATCTGCTAAATGTTGCGGCGACACCCATTCGCCCGTGATGCCTTGCAGATTACGATGCAGAGATACTGACATTTGTGCATGATAGGGAAAAATATGCAGTTGCCGATGCGTTAGTCGGTGCAGAAATTCACCATCTGCATTCAAATCATCTGCTGGCAAATCAAAAAGTGCAGCCAGTTGGTACAAAGCAGTCAAACTGTCGGCGCAGGGTACACACCACAATCCACCCCAAATGCCGTTAGTGGGACGTTTGGATAAAAAAATCGATCCACTTTGATCTCGCATCACTAGCCAATACATCGGCATGTCTTTGACAGCTACTTTAGTTTTCTTACGTGGCAACAGAGCAATCCGATCTTGAGCACGAGCAAGACAGATATCTCCCATAGGACAAGCAGTACAAACTGGCTTACTGCGTTTGCATATCGTTGCGCCCAAATCCATCAACCCCTGAATATAAGCAGGCATATCCTTACCCTCCTGAGGGAGCAAGGATTCAGCCGTTTGCCAAAGCAACTGTTCGAAACTTTTAGCGTTTAAATCTCCGTCTAAAGCAAAAACACGACACAAAACGCGCTTAACATTTCCATCCAGAATAGACTCACGCGCATTAAAGCAGAAGGCAGCAATCGCCGCTGCCGTACTGCGCCCTACTCCACAAAGCATTTGCAAGTGGAGCCTATCGCGGGGAAATTCGCCACCAAACTCATTGACTACTTGCTTGGCAGCCTTATGCAAATTACGGGCACGACTATAATATCCCAGCCCTTGCCACAAACCTAACACCTCATCCTCATCAGCAGCAGCCAACGCATACACATCAGGAAAAGCCGTAACAAAACGCGGATAATAATTTAAAACCGTACTGACCTGAGTTTGCTGTAACATAATTTCCGACAGCCAAACCCGATAAGGATCGCGACTATGCCACGGCAATCCATGCCTACCAAATTGTTTTTGCCACAAAACCAACCGTTGCGCAAAATCATTACCTTTTTCCATCACAACCTAATCGCAATCTTAACCTGTATTTTATTGACAATTGAATTAATAATAATTTAAAAAAATGATTAAAAAATGGTACAGCCTGAAAAATACTGATACACAAAATAAATGGATTTATTTAGATTTGAGATAAAAATCAAAAAATAAGAATTGAAATAGTTAGAAATCCAGCTGCAAAATTTTTATATAAATTCAATTTTATTGCATTATAAGCTGTCGTTATGGATTTTACACCCATCCTCTTTGCAATTTCAGATTCATAGTAATTGCATACCTACGATAGCAGTAATACAGTTAATATTTGAGCTTGAAAAAAAGTCTAATATTCTAAACTAACCCTAATTAGCTAGCTGACAGTTCAATAGAAAGAGAATATAAATCATCTCAATCAGAGAAAACATCGTTAATAAAAGCATCATATATAACAACGCAAAAGCATTTTTCTTTTGAATAAAAGCATACTCATGAAATTAACAGCTAGCACGGCAGAAGACAGATGAAATTAGCGTGTCGCGTCATAACATGATTGTCAAAAGTGAAGTAAGTGTTGGCAATATCCAGAATTTGAAGTTCAAAATTGTATTTGGGAGGGATTGACATCTAAATAAAATTTAACAGAATTAGCGGAAAATATTGAAAAAGCGTTTCAGTTCATTTTAGAAATGAATAACATGTTTTTTCTGATCACAACCCAAAACTTAAGTTGCTCAGCTGCTAATGAAAAACTAGCCATTTTTTCAAACAGTAAAGTCAGATTAGCGATAGCTACTAAGAAAATACGATGCTATTAATTCAAACACAGATCGATATATTGCCCTTTTGAACTACCTAAACAAAATATTCAACTTAGTGAGAATAATTGAACACTAATTCTGAGGAATGCAGATGATTACGAAGCCTAGTGGAAAATAATAGAAAAGGAATAAATTAGTCATAGATTGAACCAGAAGCTCTGTTAAAAGCGACCAATAACACCCATTTGGAACAGGTCGTTCGGTTTCTTTAATAACAATAAATGAGATAAAAAAATATGGTTATTGATCCATATTGAAATGAGTACTAAACGGCATAATCTTGCTATTTAATCAGATCATTAACACCTATACAGCAAATTTTTTAAATTCATTTCTTTAAATATAATAAAAGTCACTTTATAGGGTGAAGCATAACTTTCTTAAGCTGATCGTTTGTTAATCATGCCAACTATTCCTGCCAATCATTCAATAAATCGATTTGTTATGAATGACATCGATTATTTCCGAAAAAATTTTATTACATCATCGTCGTTTTCGTTTTTAATTTTTTTTAATCAACAATAAGTCTTGCTTCAAGGCTGATTCACAGACTTGGTCCACAACTATTGTCTACATATTTAAAAAAAATTTAGGCAACATGTTTGTTCAGAACAGGCTAACTTTAATCCTTTTTTTCTACTAACATGCAATAATGACTTCGTAATAATCAAGTATGAGACATATATTTTCTCTAAAATCTTATTATTAACTTAAAATTAATCAATCAATCATTAGAGAATTTAATGAGAAGTTAATCGCGCTCAACAACCAAGAGCAAATGTTCTTTTTGTGTCATTTATTAGACTATATATAACAAAATTACAACATAGCGAAAAAATTTTCTCTTTAATTTTACTAAATCCAATATAACTTCAAGTCAAAGCAAAAACACCCAATATAGAGTAACGATATCAATAAATAAATGTATAGATCGCCTAACAATCAGCCGAATAAAACTGGCAATAATTAAGATTTTTTTACAGCTCAATTTTGAATCACACTATCTCAAATGCCCGAAATGATAAAAATTACATATAAAAACCTGTCTTTATCGATTTACCTATATTATAATCACTTAAGAACATCATTTTACCGAATATTGATGTTGGTATGATTTAAATAAGGATTGAAAAATGATTAAAAAATTCTCTACAACAGCCGTGTTTTGTTTACTGGCTTTAGGTCTTTTTGGTTGTGATGACGCCAAAAAAGCAAATGAAGCTGCAAGTGCCCCTGCAACGACTACAGAAGCAAGTGTTCCTGCAACTAATGAAACTTCTGCTCCTGCTGTGGCTCCTGTCAATAACGGTGGAGAAACCGCCCCTGTTTCTACAAGTATTGAAGAATGTGATCAATATTTTGCAGCTGTTGATAAAATGCTGAAAGAACTTCCAGATAATCAAAAAGCTCTGTTTAGTGCAAGTTATGATAATTTCAAAAAATTAATCAAAGAGCACCCTGAGCAACATGAACAAACTAGAGCAAGCTGTAAACAAGCCTTAGAAGCTCTTCCTCCACAGTTTCGTTAATAAAATCAATTTAAAATAATTGTGAGGCAATTGTATTGCCTCACAATTTTTTTAACCAAGCACAGCATAATCTAAGTCAACAATGTAATTTCTGTTTGTAATAGTTAATCTATTTCAGAGTGAATAATATCTTTTATTCTCTTAGGATATAGTCTAAAAAATTAACCTTCAAACCAATTAATTATAAGTGCAGAAACTCTTTATAAAATTGATTACTCAAAAATTTATCCGCTAAAATTTTTAATGTTGATATTATAACTACCGCTATACAACCTGTATCGACTTCTTATTGCTTTATCCAACAGATGTTTACACAACGGGTTTTACTTTCAAGGTACTCATGTAGAAATAAAGTGGAGTGGCAGTATTGGAGCCACAGCAGTTTCAGCAGCTTATTCTGGTGAATCTAAGTCGCTACTCATCAAGATGAAATAACAGTAAAAAACTAGGTCATATACGTTACGTATTACCAAAATCAGTTTTAATTAATTATCATGCCTAATTGAATTTATCAGACTGATCTTTACAGACATTTTTTGCTTAAAAATACAATCAGCTCCCCCCATTCATTTTAAAATATGAATGATCTTGGAGAAGCTGATGCAAATAATGAATGTTTATAACTTCTAAGAACGTATATAACTTTGTACGTTACTCATTGGGAAGTTTTCGAATTAAATATTTAAAATGAAGGCACCATACATCCGTTGCCAGCTAGAGCCGATACAAATTAAATCTAGTCCTTTTGATTCTTTTTCAAAAATAATGATTGGTTATTAAGTTTGTCCATTTTCAATGGGTTGTACAAGGATGAATTTTAGAAAACTCTTTATCGAAAACATCAATTACGTATTGATAAATTAAATCATCAATTAAGCTAAAAGCTGTTTAATTATCTTTAAATGTTTCCTGATGAATATTCTGATTAAGCCAGAATTTTTCTGCCTTTTTTTCTAGTATTTTTTATTTTTGAATTAATTTTCAACAATATATTATCAGCTATTAATAATATTCAAGTTAAATGGATTGTAAAAGTTAATTTGTTGATTAGTCTCCTTATTAATATAAATATAGTCATCTTCTTTTTTCTTTATGTAAGTTTCTAATCTATCTACATATAATTCATTAAAATAGAAGGATATAACTCCATAAGAAATTCCCATATATAAAAAGAAAGATTTTTTGTTCGTTAATTCTTCCTAGCCTACAGTAAGCTCACGAACATCTATTGTCGCGTTGTCTTTTTCTTTGATATAAATATTTTCAATATCATCAATCTTTGATTTACCTTTTTCTCTGTGATAATTTTGAACATTGAGAAAAGAAAGTTTTAAAAAATTTCTTTAGTGTTGTGGGTTAGATATTAGATATATAAGGTTCGTCAACAATGAATATGAATGCAGACTGTTTTGGATCATAAATGAAATCAAATATAATTTGTTCTTCAAAAACCAATTCATCAAAAAAGTTATCTAAATTTTGTATTTTTCTCTTTTTCTAAAATCTTATTCTTAAGTTGTTAAGGTTTTAACCCTACAGAAATAATATGGGTTATTCTCATAAATTCATCATGTGGGAAATTTTCTAAAGCAACATTTCCATCAATATTTAAATACTTCCCTTTATCATTTATTATTCAGATATAACTATTCTTATGCCTTTCCGATTTAATATTTTTCCTTTTAGGTCTCAAAAACCTTAAAGCTTTTACCTCTTCAACTTTTAACTATATCGCCAACATAAGTCTTAGCATTATGCTCCAGCCATGTGAGTTTGCCGAATATTAGACGCAGCATTATTCACGGGTGATTTTCAAAAACTGCTATTAATGATGGTGTCTCAACTTCTGTTGTTAAGTAAGATTTTCTACCAAAAAATCAGTTTGATTATTATTCTGATCTATCTATTTTCCATTTTTCATCTACCCTCCCCCTTTTTTGGTCAGTGTTCTTTATTCTTGGTTCCCTCATTGGTAGTAATCACTTGTCAGCAGCTTTTAATTAAAAGGTTTGTTTAAAATTCTTTTCTATTACATTAAATTATTTATTAACCGGTAACAATCAGGTATGTAGCTGTGCCAAAATTTTTCACACTTAATCACTCAATTTTTCACCTAAGAAATAATAAAAAATAGTCAACCGACCTGCTTCAATATTACAATTCAACTATTAAAACATATTCAATGTTATTGCGTATGTCCTTTTCTTCTTTTTTAAAGTACTAAATGAAATCTTATTCTCTTTTTGTCAGCTGCCCTCGTGGATTAGAGTCTGCATTAAATCAAGAACTGATCAGTTTAAAATGTGAACAAAGCATCAATCATGATGGCGGAATCGCTTTGAGCGGTGATTTAGCCACCATCTATCGTTTAAACTTGCATAGTCGTGTAGCCAGCCGCGTGCTGATTAGACTTGAACAGGGTCGGTTTCGGCACGAAAACGATATATATAAAATTGCGCGAAAAATAAACTGGACACAATGGTTTGATGTCAATAAAAAATTCAAAATTCATATAGAAGGTAAACAGGCACAAATTAATAGCCTTAATTTTGCTGCTTTAAAGGTCAAAGATGCATTGTGCGATGAGTTTCGTGAACGCACAGGTATTCGACCCAGTGTTGAAAAATACCAGCCCGATGTGCGTATACATGTATTTATCGACAGAAATGAATTATCCATTTATATAGACAGTAGTGGCGAAGCTCTTTTCAAACGTGGTTACCGCAGCGATACCGGAGAAGCGCCGTTACGTGAAAATCTGGCAGCCGGTTTGTTATTATTAGCCGGCTATAATGGAACACAGCCATTTATGGATCCTTTTTGTGGCAGTGGCACTGTCGCGATTGAAGCAGCCTTAATCGCCAGCAACCGCGCACCGGGTTTAAATCGAGCATTTGGTTTTGAAAATTTAAACAATTTTGATGCTGACTTATGGCACAAAATTCATCAAGCTGCTGTGTTAGACCAAACCTCACCTGAAGCACCCATTTCTGCCAGCGATATTGACTCTAAATTGATTAAATTAGCACAGATCAATGCCAGTCAAGCCAATATCGAGCAATACATTCAATGGCAAACCAAGGATGTACTCGATATCCGTCCTAACGGCGCAAACGGCATTATGATTAGTAATCCTCCGTATGGGGTTAGATTATCCGAAATCCAGTTGTTACATGCCCTGTATCCTCAGCTAGGCAGCTGGTTAAAACAACATTTTGCTGGCTGGCTGATAGGCATGTTTAGTGCTGACCGGAGTATGCCTAAGCTGATGCGCCTGTCGCCAAAACGCAAAATCCCCCTCTTCAATGGCAATTTGGATTGTCGCCTATTCCTATTGGATATGGTCGCCGGTTCCAATCGACAGAAAGAGCACAAAGCATGAGCACTAATGACGAAAATCTACCACAGCGTCTATCCAAACGAATGGCACAACTGGGCTTATGCTCACGCCGTGAAGCCGATCATTATATTGAACAAGGTTGGGTAAAAGTTAATGGCGTCACGGCTGTATTAGGACAAAAGGTAAATGTTTCAGACCGTATTGACCTTGACCGGCAAGCCCATCGTCAGCAGGCAGAGCGTGTCACTATTTTAATCAACAAACCGGTAGGTTATGTTAGCGCCCAACCAGAAAAAGGCTATCGTGCTGCGGTTGAATTGATCACCGAAGCCAATCATTGGCAAGAAGACAAAAGCCGCATTCATTTTCAAGCTGCGCACACCCGCCATTTGGCACCAGCCGGTAGATTGGATATTGATTCTGTCGGCTTACTTGTGCTGACTCAGGATGGGCGCATCGCCAAACAACTTATTGGCGATAATAGTCATATTGAAAAAGAATATCTCGTGCGCGTTAGCGGCAAACTCAGCGACAACGGTCTAGCTTTGCTCAATCATGGGTTAAGCCTTGACGGCGAAAAACTCCGTCCAGCCAAAGTCACCTGGCAAAATCAGGATCAATTGCGTTTCATTCTTAAACAAGGAAAAAAACGCCAAATTCGTCGCATGTGTGAACTGGTAGGCTTGCGGGTTACTGGTCTGAAAAGAGTACGCATGGGGAAAATCAAGCTGGGTGCATTACCACCTGGACATTGGCGCTACCTGACTAGCCAAGAACATTTTTAACAGTGTCTTCTTCATTGAATTGCCATATGGCAAACAATTATTTTGACATGATATTGAGAGCAATTATATACTTAATTAATACATTTTAAAGTAAACTTACAATGAAAAATATTTTTTTTGGTTTGATTTGTGCATGTCTGTTGGCTGGTTGTGCCACTGAAAGTTCACAAGTTATCAATACGCAAAAAGTTGCTGATTACGAGTCTATTTATCATGGCGTTAAAGCCCCCATTGCAGTGGGTAAATTTGATACCCGCGGTAATCTTGGCGGAGGAATATTCAGTAATAGTACTAATCAGCTGACCAGCCAAGCTAAAACCATCCTGATGGCTGAGCTGCAGCAAACCCATCGCTTTACTGTACTGGATCGTACTAATATGGATGAGATCCGTACCGAAGCCAGCATCAAAGGCATGCATCAAACCCTTAAAGGGGCTCGCTACATTGTCACTGGAGACATCACTGAGTTTGGACGGAAAAATGTCGGTGATCAACAATTATTCGGTATCCTCGGACAAGGCAAAACCCAAGTCGCTTATGCTAAAGTCACTCTGAATATTGTCGACGTTAAAACTTCAGAAATTATTTTCTCCAGTCAAGGTGCAGGAGAATTCAAATTGTCTACCCGAGAAATTCTGGGTACTGGCGGTTATGCCAGCTATGATGGAACATTAAATGGCAAAGTGCTGGACTTGGCCATACGCGAAGCTGTCAAAAAATTGGTTGAAGGAATTGAAAAAGGACAATGGAGTCCAAAACCATAAGTTGTTAAACTATTAAGATAAATATGAAAAAAGTAGTCATTACACTCATAGCCACTCTATTTTTAGCCGCTTGTGCGCATAATCAGCAGAATACAACGATGTATTACTGGGGAGATTATCAAAGACTGCAATATCAAGCCTTAACTGAAAAGAATATGCCGGAAGAACAGATTGCTAGCATGGAGAAATATTTTATTGAAGCCAGTAATCATAATAGTAAGCCAGCTCCTGGAGCCCATGCGCATTTAGGTATGTTATATGCCAAAATTGGTAATCGTGCCGGAGCAAAAGATCAGTTTGAATTGGAAAAGCAGGCCTTTCCTGAATCCACTGCCTACATGAATTTTATGATAAAAAATATGAATGGAGGTAAATGATGAAGCCGATATTTAAGCTCCTTTTACCAATAACCATGTCTATTTTATTGTCGGCCTGCGCCAACAATCATTATCAAGCGAAACCACGAGACTACAGTAAATTCAGACAAAGTAATCCACGATCTATTTTAGTTGTTCAACCTACTAACTCCTCAGTTGATGTTAAAGGACCGTATGCTGTTTTGGCTCAGACCACTCAGCCATTGGCTGAGTCTGGTTTTTACGTCTTTCCCGTGGTTTTAGTAAACGAAACATTTAAGGAAAATGGTTTAAATGATGGCGCAGAAATACAAGCTGCCACACTGAATAAACTGCAAAAGGTTTATAATGCCGATGCCATTCTTTATTTAAATGTGGATAAATACGGTACCAAATTTCAAGTAATCAATAGCGTTACCACCGTCAGTGTTAGTGGTAAATTGATTGATGCTAGAGATGGCACCACTTTATGGACAGGTCAAAAAGACATCACCATTGATTCCAACAGTAACAATAATGGTGGCTTTTTTTCGCAAGTGTTTAACGCAGTTGTCAATCAAATTTCCGACAAACTAACTGATAAAGCTTATAAGGTAGCGGGCGTTGTAGATGACAATTTACTTGCGGCTAAAAACAGTGATGCCCTGTTGTATGGTCCCTATAGTCCTCAGTATCAAGCCCTAGATCAAAATAAAAACGAGCAAGAATAAATTTGTCTTTCCGTTAACCAAGCTCTTTACCTTGCTAAAGAGCTTTATTTTTTAACCTCATCATTAAGTAAAACAATAATTTGAATACACTATATTAACTAGAATTGTCACAATAACGAAAATGAGCACAAATAAGTTAGAATAGCCTCTGATTATCTAAAATACAAACCACTAAGCTTTACGGAACCACACCAAACATGACCCACTCAACCAATCATCGTCTTCGCGAAATTCCCTACAATTACACCTCTTATTCTGATCGAGAAATTATTATTAGATTACTAGGTCAGCAATCATGGGAATTAATTCAGCAGCTGCGAACACAGAGGCGTACTGGTCGCTCAGCGCGTATGTTATTTGAAATTCTCGGGGACATTTGGGCGGTTATTCGCAATCCTTATCTGATCGACGATCTACTTGAACATCAACACCGTCAGCAGGCTTTAGTCAAAGAAATGCGTCACCGCATCAACGAAATTCAAAAACGGCGGGATCAAAACCAACAAGTTTTGCAACTGATTGAACAAACTGATCAGGCGATCACCGATTTTGACCACAGTTTTGGTCAAAATCGCATTAAACGCGAACAAGTATTTAACCGTTTGCGTAAAATCACCCACAAAGACAACATCATGTTTGACGGACTGGCTCGTGTTAGTCACGTTACTGATGCCACCGATTGGCGTATCGAATACCCTTTTGTGGTTGTCAACCCTGATCACGAAAAAGAAGTTGCTCCACTGGTACGTGCCTTAATTGAACTTGATCTCACCATCATCCCTCGTGGTGGCGGTACCGGTTATACTGGCGGTGCTATCCCGATGGATGCCATGAGTGCGGTCATTAATACGGAAAAGCTTGATCAGTACAGCCCCGTCTCTATGCAAGAATTAGCTGGACTGGAAGGACTTCATCCTGTTATTAGCTGTGGTGCTGGTGTGGTTACCCGCCGTATCGAAGAGGCAGCCACTGCTGCCGGCTGGGTATTTGCTGTAGATCCTACTTCGGCTGATGCCTGCTGCATTGGGGGTAATATCGCGATGAATGCAGGCGGTAAAAAAGCCGTATTATGGGGCACCACTCTGGATAATTTGGCTTGGTGGAAAATGGTCAATCCACAAGGTCAGTGGTTAAAAGTTGAGCGAGTACGGCATAACTTCGGCAAAATACACGACGAAAACACCGCCATTTTTGATATTCATACTTTGGGTGACGATGGACAAACCATTTTGCAAACCAAACGTCTAGAAGTTTCTGGTTCGCGTTTCCGTAAAGTTGGTCTGGGCAAAGATGTTACTGACAAATTTCTTGCTGGTGTACCCGGTGTACAGAAAGAAGGGACGGACGGTATCATTACCTCAGCCGCTTTTGTCTTACATCGGATGCCTAAGTTTACCCGTACCATATGTATGGAATTTTACGGTACCGTGGCCAATGCCACTCCTTCTATCGTCGAAGTTCGCAATTACATGCTTAACCATAAAACGGTCAAATTAGCGGGATTAGAGCATCTCGACTGGCGCTACGTACGCGCAGTAGGCTACGCCACCAAAGCGGCTGGCAAAGGTCGTCCGAAAATGGTTTTACTGGCCGATATCGTCTCCGACGATGAGAATGCAGTACAGGCTGCTGCTGCCCACATTGTTCGTTTGGCAAATGCCCGTTGTGGCGAAGGCTTTATCGCCGTCACCCCCGAAGCACGCAAAACTTTCTGGCTCGACCGTTCCCGTACTGCCGCCATTGCTCGTCATACTAATGCCTTTAAAATAAACGAAGATGTGGTTATCCCACTGGAACAGCTAGGTCGCTATTCTGATGGCATCGAACGCATCAACATTGAGCTTTCAATTCAAAACAAACTCGCTCTGTGTACCGCAATCATTGACTACCTGCAAACCAAGCTACCGGTAGATAAACTGGGTACCGATTTGTCTAGCGATGAACTGCTTGGCTCACGCAAACAACATGCACTTGATTATGTTATCAATATTCAAACACGCTGGTTATGGCTACTGAACCATCTCGATACGCCACTGGAAGAATACCTACAACAATTCCCGCAAAAACTGGAGGACGACGAAGCCATGCATGGTCAGAGCTGCTTTATCGCTATGCGTGACTTTCATTTGCGTGTGTCGATTAAGCGCGACATCATGCAACCTCTGGCAGAAATCTTCAGCGGTAAAACTGATACCCTTATTCTGGAAAAACTCAGTGAAATTCACCGCCATATTATTAGAGGTCGTGTTTTTGTTGCTTTGCACATGCATGCTGGTGATGGCAACGTGCACACTAACATCCCGGTAAACTCCGACGATTACGACATGTTGCAAACGGCCCACCACGCTGTCGACCGCATTATGGCATTAGCGCGTAGCCTGGATGGGGTTATATCCGGCGAACATGGTATTGGCATTACCAAAATTGATTACCTCACTGCGGCCGAAATGCAGCCTTACTGGGATTACAAAAACCAAGTCGATCCACATGGTCATTTCAACCGTGGCAAACTGATGCCTGGAGCTAACCTCGATAAAGCCTATACCCCGTCGTTTGAACTACTCGGTGTAGAGTCTTTGATCATGGAACAATCCGATCTCGGACAAATTGCCCACTCCATTAAAGATTGCCTGCGTTGTGGCAAATGCAAACCGGTGTGTAGTACCCATGTACCGCGCGCCAACCTGCTCTACTCCCCACGAAATAAAATTCTTGGCGTCGGTCTGCTTACCGAAGCTTTTTTGTACGAAGAACAGACACGTCGTGGCGTTTCTTTAAAACATTTTGACGAACTTAACAGCGTAGCAGACCATTGCACTGTGTGCCATCGCTGTATTAAACCGTGCCCAGTCAAGATTGATTTCGGCGACGTAACGGTTGCTATGCGCAATTACCTGCGTAAAGCTGGCAAAAAGAAATTTAATCCCACCGTATACATGGGCATGACTTTTCTCAATGCTACCGACCCGAGAACCATCAAAGCTTTACGGCTAGGCGTCATTAAAGCGGGATTTAAACTGCAAAATTGGGGCTATGGAATCGGTAAATATTTCAGCCTTGGCTGGCTAAAACGTCAGAAAAGCGCACCACGAGCCACCACCAGTAAACCGGAAATTCGTGAACAGGTTGTCCATTTCATTAATCGACCATTGCCTCGTCACGTTCCAATTAAAACCACACGCGCCCTATTAAATATTGAAGATAAGACCACCATTCCGATTATTCGTAATCCACAACTCAGTGAAGAAACAGAAGCTGTCTTCTATTTCCCAGGCTGTGGTTCAGAGCGCCTGTTTAGTCAGATAGGATTAGCTACCCAAGCCATGCTGTGGCACGTCGGCGTACAAACCGTTTTGCCTCCGGGTTATTTATGTTGCGGCTATCCCCAAACTGCCGGTGGCAATCAAGATGTAGGGGATAAAATTACGATGGACAACCGTGTCTTGTTCCACCGTGTGGCTAACACCCTCAACTATTTAGATATCAAAACTGTCGTAGTCAGTTGTGGCACCTGCTACGACCAGCTTAGCGATTACCATTTTGATAAAATTTTCCCTGGTTGTCGTGTACTGGATATTCATGAATTCCTAGTAGAAAAAGGGCTACAGCTAGAAGGTATTCAAGGGCAACAATACCTCTATCATGATCCTTGCCATACCCCGATTAAAACCACCCAGCCAATCAAAGTGGTTAACCAACTCATGGGTCAAAACGTACCGTTATCCGACCGTTGCTGTGGTGAATCTGGTATGTTCGCCGTCAAACGTCCTGATATTGCCACACAGGTGCGCTTCCGCAAACTGGAAGAAATTGAGAAAGGCAAAGCCAAACTACCAGCTGATGAACCGGTTAAAATCCTCACCAGCTGCCCTTCTTGCCTGCAAGGTTTAAACCGCTATCGTGATGAAGCCAATATCTCCGCTGATTATGTGGTCATTGAAATGGCCAAATATTTATTGGGAGAAAATTGGCAAAATGAATTTGTGCAAAAAGCCAGCAATGGAGGAATTGAAAAAGTACTTCTATAAAGACGGGCAGAAAATATTATCTCAGCCTAAAATACAAATTGATTATTTTGTATCACCAAAAGCTAACGTGTCTAAGAACCATCCAATTTGTTCATTGCTAGGATAATTAATCTGCCCACTAAAAGTGCCAGTTAGATAAATGATTAAAGCAATTTACATTTTCTCAAACGTAACGCATTGAGCAAAACGGAAATTGAGCTCATGGCCATGGCCGCTCCGGCAATCACAGGGCTAAGCCAACCTATGGCGGCTAACGGGATGCCAAGTATATTGTAGAAAAAAGCAAAAAATAGATTTTGCTTGACTACGCGAACAGTTGCGCGAGCTAAAGCTAAAGCATCGGCGACTTGTGAAACAGAGTGGCGCATCAGCGTGGCTGAGGCAGTGTTGGTGGCTACATCAGCACCACCATACATGGCAAAGCTAACATCAGCTGCAGCCAGTGCTGGCGCGTCGTTAATACCGTCACCGACCATGGCCACCACTTTACCCTGTTGCATCAGTTGGCGAACAGCCTCAGCTTTAGCGCGTGGATTCATTTCTGCTTGATAATGATTAATCCCCAGTTGTTTAGCCATGTATTCAACCACGCTATGCTGATCGCCGCTCATAATATGAATGTCGATGTGCTGTTGTTGCAAACGCTCAATGGCATTTAGAGTATCTTCTTTTAATGCATCAGCAACGGCAAAAGCACCTACTACTTTTTCGTTTATGGCTACAACAACAATACTGGCTATCTGCCATACTTTGTCTTGTTGCAATGCTTCTGGAAAATGGAAGCTGCAATACGCGGGATTGCCCACTTTAACCATACCATAATCAGCGACCAGTGCCTGTGTACCTTGTCCAATATCACTCTGGCTATTGGTAGCTGTTAATGATGGTAATTGCTGCTGTTGTGCTGCCTGAGCAATAGCCTGTGCCAGTGGATGAGTAGTGAGCTGTTCTACAGCGGCGGCCAGTTGCAATATTTGTTGACTGTTAACGGTACTGTCAGCAGCGCACCAGTGAGCGACAATTTGAGGTTTTCCAGTGGTTAAGGTGCCTGTTTTGTCCAACACCACAGTATTGACCTGACTGGTGTGTTCGAGTGAAGCCGCATCTTTAAACCAAACACCATTGCGGGCAGAACGTCCCATACCGACCATCATGGCTGCAGGTGTGGCCAGACCCAATGCACATGGGCAGGCAATAACCAGTACAGCCACTGCGCGAGTTACCGCTTCATTAAAGCTATTGCCTAGCCACCAGTTTAATATAAAGGTGATTACGGCAACGGCTACCACTGTGGGGACAAATATCATCGATACTTTATCTGCTAGCCTGGCAATAGGCGCCTTACTGCCTTGCGCCTGTGCCAATGCCTGCATCATGTCACCTAATAGCGTTTCGCTGCCTAGCGTTTGAGCTTCATAGGTGATGCTGCCATTGCTCAACAGGGCACCTGCCAGCACTTTGTCACCACTTTGTTTTAATAATGGTTTGGATTCACCAGTGAGATAGCTTTCGTCACACCACGCTTCGCCAGTCTGTACTACACCATCGGCAGCAATGCGATTACCAGCATTGGTTTGCAGGATATCGCCTGTTTCAATCGTAGTCAAAGGGACTTCCTGCCATCCTTGCTCGGTATATTTACGTACCATTTTCGGTGTCAGTTGCAGCAGCATGCTGATGCTGTTAAGACTCTGTTTTTTGGTGCGCTGTTCAAGATATTTGCCTAATGAAACAAAGGCAATAACCATCACACTGGCTTCAAAATAAATATATTGATGTGCATGATTTTGGTGATTAAACAGCATGGTGGTGGAATAGAGCCAAATGGCCACGGTACCCAAAGACACCAGCACATCCATATTGGCTACACCACCTTGCAAAGATTTGACCGCACTCAAATAAAACGGCCAGGCAAAACCGAGTTGTATAACTGAAGCAAGAAGAAACTGCCACATTGGTGGCAACATCCACTGTTGATTGAATAACATGCCCAGCATACCAATTAGAAAAGGTGACGCGATCATCCAGATGAAAATAAGTCGCCATGGAAGACCTGAATTGTTATTCGTTGCTGCCTCAGCTATAACTGCTCTCTTGTTTTGTGGTATGAGAGTTGCAGTAAAACCGGTTTTAGCCACCATTTGTGCAATCTGATCCGGGCTAAGTATATTGCTGTCATAGCGAGTTTGTAATTCATCACTGGCAAAATTAACATCAGCGACCATGATGCCATGTTGACGTCGCAAGACTTTTTCAATGCGGTTAGCACATGCCTGACAGTCCATTCCTGTTATGGCAAATCGGGCATAACTATCATGATTTGATTGATTTTGCATTACTGTTTCCATCTTTTTACCCGTAATAAATGGCAACTAATTCAATAAACTTTAATTGAGCACATCAAAGCCTGCATCTTCGACCACGGTTTTTAATTCTTGCGCATTGGTTTGGGCGGAGTCAAAAACGATCTGAGCTATTCCCGATACATGATCTACTTTTACCTGCTCTACACCTGCACAGTTTTGTAAGGCGGAGGTAATACTTTTAGCACAGCCACCACAAGTCATACCGGCAATTTTTAATTCAATCTTTGCCATACTTTTCTCCTAATAATTGAGCTAGATATGAAACAAAAACAGCTTAAACCTTAACCCTGTGGTAAAGTCAAGATTTAATCATTTACACGGGTATATTGTTGTGAATATCAGTACTGCAGAAAAACTCAGTGGCTTATCCAGTAAAACCATACGTGATTATGAGCAAGCCGGTTTAATTCATCCGCTACGTCAATCAAATGGTTATCGTACTTATAGTCAGGAAGATATTGAAACTTTATGTTTTATTCGGCATGCGCGAGCTGTTGATTTTTCCTTAGCCCAAATCGCGCAGTTACTGACTTTGCGCCATGACCCTCATCGTGCCAGTGTTGATGTTAAGGAATTAGTCGGTAAGCATATTGCTCGCCTCACGGAAAAAATAAATGATTTAAATAGCATGAAAAGCACATTAGAACAATGGTATAACAAGTGTAATGGTAACGAATCGCCTGAATGTGCCATTATTAATGGTCTGAATCAGTATGAAGGAAAAGATGTGCATAATTAAATAATCACGTTAAATGTATTTAAATCAAATTTACACCCCATTTCATTGTTTAATTTTTAGTGATGATTGTTAACTAATAAATATTATCTTTCATATTGAAATCCGCTAGAATAAGCGGCTTTAAGCTAACTTTCTTACCGCGAATTATCTGTTTATGCGTCTAACCCATATCAAACTGTCTGGCTTTAAATCCTTTGTCGATCCAACGGTGATTGCTGTTCCTGGCAAACTTGTAGCCATAATCGGGCCTAACGGCTGTGGTAAAAGTAATGTTATTGATGCCATTCGCTGGGTTCTGGGTGAAGCTTCGGCCAAACAACTACGCGGTGAAAGTATGCAGGACGTCATATTTAATGGTGCCAATACTCGTCGCCCTGCCCCACGTGCCAGTGTCGAATTGGTTTTCGATAACAGTGATGGACAGTTATCAGGTACATGGGGACAATATGCAGAAGTCGCCATTAAACGACAGCTAACACGTCAAGGTGAATCCACCTATTACATCAATAATCAGGTAGTACGACGCCGTGACATTACCGACTTATTTTTAGGAACAGGTGTCGGCGCGCGAGGTTATGCAGTCATCGAACAAGGGATGATTTCACGAATCATTGAAGCACGTCCAGAAGAATTACGAGCTTATATTGAAGAGGCAGCAGGGGTTTCCAAATATAAAGAGCGCCGGCGTGAAACAGAAAACCGCCTAAATGATACGCGCGAGCATTTACAACGACTAGCGGATTTACAGACTGAATTGGATAGGCAAGTTGAAAAACTCCAACGCCAGGCTGATACAGCACAACATTATCAAGAGTTGAAAGCCCAATTAGGCAGTAAGCAAAACCTTTTCGACTACAGTCAATGGCAGCTGGCGTTAAAGCAAGCTGATACCGCTACAGAGCACTATCAGCAACATATGCAGGAGCAGGAAATCCTTACCGCTCAGTTACAATCTCTAGAAGAAAACTTGCAACAATTGCGTGAGCAGGAACAAAATCAACAACAACAGGTTCGTCATACTGAAATGCAACGTGCGAATCTACGCGAGCAATGGGCACGACTTGAAGAACAGATTCGCCATCGTCGAGACTGGCAACAACGCATTAACAAAGAGCAGGCTCAAGCGCAACAACAGCTGCAACAACTACAGCAAGAAGATATCCAACACATTGAACAATTGGAGACCGTCACTGTTGAGCTGGAAGAACAACAATTAAAACTAGAAGAATGGGCTTTTCAAGTAGCAGAATATGAAACACAATTGCCTGAGCTGGAAGAAAAGGCTCAATTTTGTGAACGTACCCGCTACAATCAGCAAAATGAATTAACCAGAATAGAACGTGAATTGGCTGTTAGACAACAACAGCAGCAACATGCCAGCAGCAATGTTATTCAGTTACAGCAGCGACAACAACGACTTGAGCACGAATTATCTCAATTAGCTTTACCCGATGAAAAGGAGTTGTGCCAAGCTCAGCAAACAGCTACTGAACTGGAAATCATCGTCAGTGGACTAGAAGAAAATGTACTCGAGCATGAGCAACAACGTCATATAGCGCGTCAGCATCTGGCCACGGCGCAACAACAATATCGTGAGTTAGACAAACAGCAATTAACTTTAGCTGCACAGGTGCAAGCCATTAGAGCCATGTTGCCTTCCTCAGAGCAACACCCTGATCTAACTGACAACGATGAGTCAATACCTGTCTTATGGCAATATATGCAGGTCACACCAAAATGGCAGCATGCAACCAGCGTCATACTTGGACTCAAATTGCAAGCTCAGCAAACTACTGCCCTCCCACCTGATATAACCTCACACAACCAGCCTCAGGTATGGATTAATCAAAACCCTTCAGCAAAACAGCCTTCAGTTCAGGAAGCTGCACACTCATTATTACAACATATTGAAATTAAACCGCCTTTTACCGCTGCTATCATCCATTGGCTGGAGCAAATTTCCTGTGCCGAAACACTGGATATCGCCTTACAACGGCAAGCCAGTTTACACGATCAACAAATTATCGTTACACCCGAAGGGCACTGTGTCGACGCCGTTAGTGTGACGTTATATGCACAAGATCAGGCAGACAACTTATTACAGCGACAGCAACAACTGCTTGAGCTTGAAAAAGCGTTGATCGAGGTACATATACCGTTAGAACAGGCTCAAAAGGCTGTACAACTCGCTCAGATTAATCTGGATAATATCGAAAATCAACTTCAACAATGTCAGCAACAATTAAAACAACATCAACAAACCTGGCAAAATGCGCTAACTCAAACAAATGATTTGATAGCGCGCAGCAATCAAGGTCAATTACGCAGTGAACATATTCGTCAAGAGAATACAGCCATTGCCTCAGAAGTAGAGCAACAGCAACATGTGAATCAACAGGCACAAGCAGACATCGAAAATCTGACATTGGCTATTGAACAGCTGCAACCTCAACTACAAAATCACACTGCACAGCAGCAATTGGCTCAGCAAACCCTCAAACAAACACAACTTGCTCATTTAGAAGCCAGACGACAGCAAGGCATTGTTGAAATGACTATTGTGCGGCTCCAGCAACGTGTTCAAAATGCCCATCAAGAAAGAGAGCGTATTGAAAGGGAAAAAGAGCGCTGGCAGGAACGTCAAACAGAATTGGCTTTAGGGATTGCTGAGCAACAACTGGAAGAAGGCCAGGCCGAACAAATTGAGACACTCAATACCCAGATTACAGCGGCAACCGAGCTGTGTGATCAAGAGCAACAGCAATTACAACTATTACAACAGCAGATCCAACAAATCCAACAGCAGCAAAATCATCTCAATAGCAGTCTACCCGAGATACAAGCGGCAACACAGAAACACTTATTACAACAGCAGGAAGCATTAATTAATGCCAAGCGTTATCATGAAGTTTTACAACAACAGCATGTTAATACAGAGGCTTTGGCGCAACAATTTGACCATCTAGCACAAACAGTTCCACAATTGAGTCAACAAATAGCTGCACTCACACAAAAAATCAATGCATTAGGCGCAGTAAATTTGGCGGCCTTACAAGAGCTGGAAGAAGCAAATGAACGAGCTCAATATTATCAGGCTCAAACTGCAGATGTGCAGGCGGCTATTGCTCTTTTAGAAGAAGCCATTAGTACCATAGATAATGAAACCAAAGCTCGCTTTAAAACCACGTTTGATGCCGTCAATGAAAAAGTACAAAATTACTTCCCCACACTTTTTGGAGGTGGTGAAGCACGGCTGGATATGGTGGGAGATGACCTGCTTACAGCGGGCGTTTCCATCATGGCTCGTCCACCAGGTAAGAAAAACAGTACCATACATCTACTTTCCGGTGGCGAAAAAGCGCTGACTGCCATGAGTCTGGTTTTTGCTCTATTTAGTTTGAATCCTGCACCATTCTGTCTATTAGATGAAGTAGATGCACCATTAGATGATGCCAATACCAGCCGGTTTTGCAATCTGGTACAGCAAATGTCAGCGCAAACACAATTCGTCTATATTTCCCATAATCGCTTGACTATGGAGATGGCCGAACAGCTTGTTGGCGTCACCATGCAAGAAAAAGGGGTATCACGCATTGTCGAAGTCAATATTCGTCAGGCACTCGAAATGGCAGAAGCATAAAAACTACAACTAAACATTATGCAATTAAAGAATCAATTAACTCTTTCAAAATTAGGCTAAAGAATTTATTGTATAATGCATTTTAAAAAACTATTCTGATGGTTAACTTTACATGTTATTAAATTGTCTCTATCAAATTTTATGGCAGATTGCTCCGCCTTTTTTACGACGATATCTACGTCGACGTGCCAAATTGGCTCCAGATTATGCCAACCATTGGACAGAACGATTTGGTCATCCTTATCCTCATCCACTCAAACAAGCTATATGGATTCATGTCGTTTCCGTAGGTGAAACTCGGGCTGCCATCCCCTTGATCCATCAGTTGCAACAGCTTTTCCCACATGCCCCACTATTAATGACTCAAACCACCCCCACGGGGCGTGCTACGGTCAAACATCTATTTCCACAAGCACAATGCCGCTATTTACCTTACGATAAAAAGTCTTGGGTCAAACAGTTTTTACAAGACCATCAGCCTAGATTTGGCGTCATCATGGAAACTGAAATTTGGCCTAATTTGTATACTGCCTGTGCTCAACAAAATATTCCTTTATTTTTGGCTAATGCTCGATTGTCTGAAAAATCATTGCGTGGCTATCGCAAAATACGAACATTAGTCGCTCCTGCCCTATCCAGCTTAAGCGGTTGCTTTGCACAAACCGATGCCGACGCTCAACATTTAAAAACCATTGGTGCTGCACATATTGAGGTATGTGGCAATATCAAATACGATATTACCGTACCACCACAAATGCATGAACTAGCTCAATCTTTTAAACATCGTATTGGCAACAGACCAGTAGTAGTTTGTGCCAGTACACGCTTCTACCATAACCAAGACGAAGCACATCTTCTTTTAGATGCCTGGGCTAAACTAGAAACTGGTGACATTCTTCTGGTGATTATTCCACGCCATCCAGAACGATTTGATACCACTTTTGAATATGCTAAAAAATTAAATTTTACATGTCAAAAACGCAGCGATAATCAAACTATCTCTGCCA
Source organism: uncultured Neisseriaceae bacterium (assembly GCA_945267035.1). Lineage (GTDB taxonomy): Bacteria > Pseudomonadota > Gammaproteobacteria > Burkholderiales > Neisseriaceae > Snodgrassella. Next base: position 34,147 of record CALYOS010000008.1, read on the forward strand.
AAACACAAATATGGATCGGCGACAGCATCGGTGAAATATTTGCTTACTACCAATGTGCCGATATCGCTTTCGTGGGTGGAAGTCTGGTAGATAGCGGATGTCATAATATTATCGAACCAATGGTATGTCATTTACCGACTTTATTCGGTCCCTCAACCTACAATTTTGCCGATGTTGCAGCCAAAGCAATTACTGCGGATGCTGCTCAACAAGTTCAGTCTGCAGATGATTGGGCCACAACCGTATTGGACTTACTCAAAAATCCGCAACAAAGAGAAGAGATGTCTAACTGTGCTAGCCGTTTTATTCAACAACATCGTGGTGCCAGTAAAAAAATCGCCTTGAATATTGCGCAAAAAATTAATCAAAAAACATATTAAAATATTAGATAATGTGAAATAAGCAAGAAATTTTATGGGATCATTATTGATTATTTCCCATAAAAAAAATTCAAATTCAATATGTATCTATATTATATTATTTTTTATGACCTTAAAAGCTATTGATAATAGATATAAATCTCGAAAACATCTACATCCAATTTACATAATAATCAATATTATTATCTGAAAAAAATCATTATTTTATAAACTGGCATTATTATTGCTTAAGTTTATTTTAATAACAGTTAATTATTGATGATTATGCACCAGCAGAAAATTTTTCATTCTAAAGCAGCTTTACAAAAAGGTTTTAGCTTAATTGAGTTGATGATCGTAATTACTATAATCGGCATTTTAGCCGCGATAGCCATTCCGATCTATCAAGATCATGTAATTAAAACCCAGCTGACATCCGCTTATTATGAAATTAAGTCCTCTACCACCGCGATTGATACCATCATTGCTGTTGGTAACATTCCCACCATGAATAAAGATCAAACAGGAAGAAGCAGTAATGGCAAATTATATGAGTATACCGGTATAGACGGAAGCAACCCAGATTCTCAGTTGTTAGCAACAATAGCTATAGAATCAGCAGCAGATTTAGAGGATGTAAAGGGTTTAGTAGGGACATTAGGAAGAAATGTTTCTGCGGCGATTGAAGGAACAGTGATCAGTTTGAAACGATCAGAAAATGGTACCTGGGGATGTCAAATTACCCCAGCAGGAAGTAAAGCAAAAAAAATTTCCGCTCTTCAGATAGGTAATTGTGCCGTAATTTCTTGAATTTCAGGATAGGATACCTAAACTAAGCCAAAACCTAGGTTTTGGCTTAAAATTTTTTATTAACCTTTTTGACATAAGGGTGAGAAATAAACGGAAAGTTAAACATCGCATTCAGCAATATTTAAGATATAGTTTCACATGATCGATAGATAAAACAATACTTAATGATGCTTAAAGAATTTAAACAAGATGAAGCGATAGCTAATTGAGCAAAGTTTAACAAATATCTAAACATTAGTTTCAATAAAAAAAGCCAATTACTGAATTGGCTTTTTCTGTCTACTTGATAATAAAAAAGGTTAGTTGTTTACATTTTTATTATTTCAGCTTGAAATGTAACCAGGACACAGTGTAGTCATGATAAGTAGCTTGTTGGGCAGCTAAATCAAACATAGGCGGCATATGATCGCCGATGACGACCACTTCAAGCCCTTTCAATGCAGGATCATCCAGCCATTGCGCCAGTTGATCAAAGAATTGGGCATGAAGTATATTGTTGCGACAAGCTCTGCTATCGGGGCTTAGCCCATATTGTTCACAATGTATTCTTTTCAGCTCAATATCTTGTTGAGCATAAGGAAAATGAGTGGTTAAGGTCATCCAATACACAAAAGATTGTTGATTTGCCAGTAACATTTTTTTGATATCAGGAAATATAGCACTATCACAAATTCCTTCGAATGCAGAACATATTGGTTTACTTTTCATGTTTTCCGAAAACAGCAAATGCTGAAAACCCACTGCCGGATACCAATCATCTCGATCATAGAATGTGCCGGTTGAACCATGCACGGCGTAGGTTGTATAACCCCGATCGCGTAACAATTTAGGCAAACATTTGCTTAAATCTTTCTTCTTAATATTTTGCGTATCGATAACTGGCAGGTCTAACTGACACAGTTCTTTTAACTCTGCTTGAACCGTAACCCCAGAAAATTTTTTTATTCCTCGCTCAAAATATTCAAAATTATCCCGCTTATCTAATATTTTCTGCACTATCGCGTCTTGTAGTTTCGGATTTAAAGCTGAACCCCAGGATTCATCAACAATCAGCAGGATTCGATTGCTGTCCGTTTGCGGAAGCAATTGTAAACTCAATGACTTATGCCCAGAATTAAGCATTCTTGCATCTGCATTAAGGTTGTCTTCTTGTTTAAAGTTGTTGTACTTACCTTCTAAATAACCTATGAATCTACTGGAAGCAAATTTTGGCGAATAACTATACGCGACAATTAAACTTCCTAATACTATATATAATGTTAATATTATTTTAAATTTAATATCCTGTTTTTTTCTTTGCAAGTTCATAGCAAAGACAATTATCAGCAACCATATTAACGCTAACCCCAGCATTAGGCGATACTCTAATGGGGCTGTTCCTATTAGGGGTAGCAATTGAATTGAATCACTGATTCCCTTAACTGGAAATAATTGAACAACAATTAGCAAGCTGTCTATAAAAAAATCAACTAATAATAAAAGGGTTGCTAATAATCGAATCCAGATACATGGTATACAAAAAAATAAAGCGATCACAAAATAATCTAGATTTATCCAAGATCTGATGGTATGAGTATAATAACTTACGATCCAAAATAAAAAATTAGGTATGAGCGCACATACCATAAAGTATATTAAGGATCGATGATTTGATTTAAATGATCTTAACTTCACTTTATTTCTTTCATAAACTAACTAAGTTTACATAATTATAGAGAAATGTATGTAGGTATTCATTTAGTTAAAAGATTTCAGTGCTGATCTTTTTCGAACAAATACATAAGATAAATAACTAAAAAGGCGGGCCAAACCCGCCTTTTCTTCACAAATTATGAAAATTTATTAATTTGTAGTACCACCACCAGTACTACCACCGTTACCACTGTTACCACCGTTACCACCAGTAGAGGCGCTAGAAGTACCTATCGCACATCCAGTTGGAGCAAATTTAGGTTTTACATCAGTTTTACAAGTCCAAGAACCAGAAGAATCACGAGACCAAGTTACAGTATTTGAATGTAGCATAGTGGCTGCACTGTGACCAAAGGTTGCAGTAACTGTTGCTTTATTGCTGGAGCCATCAATAGTCACTTGAGGAACACCCAAACCGTCTGGAAGTGCTGGAGCACCATCTTGGATGTCACCGTCTAGGATATTAGAACCAGTTGCACCTAACTGACACTCTTTATGACCTTGACCTAAAGTAGTTTTACCTTCCAACATACAAGTTTCAACTACAGTTTTCAAAGAACCAGCTTCAGACATAGCACGGGTAACCTGAGAACGGGCAATGTAGTTTTGATATTGAGGAATTGCAATAGCAGCCAAAATACCAATAATCGCAATAACGATCATCAATTCAATTAAAGTAAAACCTTTTTGTAAAGATTTCATTATTTACTCCTGGGAGGTTAAGTTAAAAACATACTGCAAATAAATTAAATTTTTTCAGCTTTCGTTAACTAAAATTTTTAATAATTTTATTCTACTCACTTCACTTGCACTACAAGCATAAACTGTGCCAACTTTATGAATTTTTTTAAATCATTTAAAATCAATTATTTAATTTTGGTTAATCAACAAAGTAAACATCACGCTAATACAACTGCTAAATAAATTCTCATTTTCTTTTTTAATCCCTTAATTCCATTAGAACAAGATTAATTTAATTTACTTACCTCTTTGTTATTTGCGCAATAGGACTGCTAAGCTAATCTTATTATCTTTTTTCATTTTAAATAATAAGTTTGCATATATGCCCATACTGCGTGCAGCATTTCTACCTGATTAGCGTTGTGCCCTCTTTCTGCTTCAATATTGATGTAGTCTATCTTCTTATGTGCAGCCCAAACTGATAAAGATCCGTCATCTTGTACTTGATCATTATCTTGTAGTATCACGTTAAACCCTCGTTTAGATAAAAATTCATAGGCTTGCCGAGATGTAACTAGGAAAAAATTATGTGGATTTTGCTGTGGATTGATCGCTGTTTGCAAGGTATCGTTGGCTCCGGCTGAACCATTGGCGTAATGCAAAATAGATAATCCGTGAGCATGATTGTTATGCACGGCAACGATCAGTTGTGCATATTGCAGATATTGGCTGATTAATTGTTCAACTGCCTGAGTCAGTTCCGGCATGGCCAAGCGACAATCACCATCATCACATTTTATTGCTTCCTGCCTCCCCTGCTGGGTAAATATTCTATTAGGATCAAAATGATAGCTTATATCGGCGTTTTGAACATAAATATCTCTACTGCCACCATGCTGTAAATCTAATAAGCAGCCTTGCTGTAGATGTGACAAAGTTTGTAAGGCTACTTCTCTGGCGGTTTCTTCATCATCATGTACATGTATCCAAACTATATTTGCCCAAGGTGATCCGGAACAAATATTTTTCAGCGGTAATATTTGTTGGTCTTTTTGTTCTGTAAACAATTGTTCTTTTAATGGTTCTGCTTCAATTTGAAGTGTGAAAAATGTAAATATTATGATGATTAAATGATGATAAAAAGGTAATAATTGTTTTTGCATAACGGATTATCATTTTTGTAAAGATTGCAATAAGTGCGCTATTTTGTAGGAAAAACCTAAAAAATACCAGCAGTTAAAGCTAAATATATTTTTTTAAATTTTTAGTAGAAAAAAATTCTTTTATTTATTCATCATTTTAGCAATCGAAAGAAAATTTCTCGTGTTAACAATTTTAGCTAATGTAATTATCAACTGCCAATTTTTGACACATTTAACTGAATTATGTAATCCCATGCAAAATAGATTTTTCAATAATTAAGTTGTTGTGGTTTTTTGTTAGAAAAGGATGTTACTAATTTGCAATTAGTAATGATTCTCATTATTATTATATTTTTAATTGAATTCTTATTTTATGAATTATTATACTTTTCCTTTATTTAAACTGGCTTTAATCCCTTTGCTAGTGAACTGTAGCTTTGCCTATGCTACAGAATCAGATGCAGCCAAACTGAACGATATTTATGTGACGGCTGAAAAACAAGTTAAACAATCATTGGGTGTTTCAAAAATAGATGCTGAGGATATTGCACGCAAAATCCCTGTTAATGATATTTCTGAGTTGATACGTACCATGCCAGGAGTCAATCTAACTGGCAACACTGCCTCCGGTCAGCATGGTAATAAGCGTCAAATTGATATTCGTGGCATGGGACCTGAAAATACGCTGATTATGATTGATGGTCGTCCGGTGACATCTCGTAGTAGTGCGCGTATGAGCTGGCGCGGTGAAAGGAATACGATTGGTGATAGTAATTGGGTACCAGCAGCAGAAATACAATCAATTGAAGTGATTCGCGGACCGGCTGCGGCGCGTTACGGATCAGGCGCAGCTGGGGGGGTGGTGAATATTGTGACCAAAAAAGTCAGTAATGAATTTCATGGGTCTATTGATGCTTATATCAACCGCCCCGCCGATAATCAAGAAGGGGAAACCAATCGGATTGGATTTGATTTAAGTGGGCCTATTTTTAAGGATAAACTCGGATTTCGTCTTTATGGTAATTTTAACCATACTGCAGCCGATTCGCCTTTTATCAATCAACGAGATTTAACCAAAAACAGTAAATCTATGGTTGCTGGTCAGGAAGGCTTGATCAATAAAGATGTGGGAGGCCGTTTGGCTTGGCGCCTATCTCCAGCACAAACGCTGACTTTTGATGGCAGTTTTAGTCGTCAGGGTAATCGTTATAATGGTGATGGACCAAACAATATGCAAACCGATTACACTAAAAGTTTATGGGGCAAGGAAACTCGGCGAATCTATCGGCAAAGTTTGGCTTTGACTCATGAAGGGGTGTGGGATTGGGGAGATACTAAATTGGTGGCTCAGTATGACAAAACGACCAATAGCCACTGTTCTGAAGCCTTAGCTGGTGGCCCAGAAGGTTTATGTCAGGATCTGGGTACAGAAAATATTCATTATACAGATAGTGTGCTGACCACCAAGCGCCTAACAGGTGAAGTGCATTTACCTTTTGAGTTAGGTGTAGCGCATGTATTGACGATTGGTGCTGAATATCAGCATGACAAGTTAGACGATCCCGACGGTCTACGTCGCACCATACTACCTGGTGCCATTTATCCTGCAACGGTAAATTACACGCCTAGTTTAAGCAGTTGGGCAGCTTATATTGAAGATAATGTATCTCTATCGAATGCGTTTAGTCTGGTGCCGATGCTGCGATATGATCACAATACTAAAACCGGTGGAAATTTCAGCCCTGCTTTAAATATGGCTTGGCAAATTCATCCAAACTGGCGTATTAAAGGCGGCATTGCTCGGGCTTATAAGGTGCCGAATTTATATCAGAGCACTGATAGTTATATGTTATATAGCAGGGGGAATGGGTGTGCTACTTCTTCTGGAGGGGGACGTGGCTGTTATCTGATAGGTAATAGTCATTTGAAAGCAGAAACAAGTATTAATAAAGAATTGGGCTTTGAATTCAGTCGGAATGGATATTTGGCCTCACTAGCTTATTTTCGTAATGATTATAAAAATAAGATTGAAGCGGGAAGGCAGATTATTTTTACTGGAATCAATGCGCAAGGAGGTAGACCTGGGGGATATGATTATTTTGAATGGACTAATACGCGCAAGGCAGTGGTTGAGGGTTTAGAAGGTAATTTGACCCTGCCATTAACGGATAAGTTGAAATGGGTAAGTAATTTCACTTATATGTTTAATTCGAAAAATAAGGATACTGGTAATCCTTTATCGGTTATCCCTAAATATACTATTAATTCCTCTTTATCATGGACGCCCACGGAAAGATGGGATACTTTATTAACCTATACTTTCTACGGACGCCAAAAACCCAGAATGGTACCGGTAAATCCAGTGGAAGCTGGAAGAGGTAATGGTGGACAAGGGAGCATAGGTCTCAGTGGAGAAGAAATCGGTAGCTATGGTATCTGGGGAATTTCTGCCGGCTATGCTGTTAATAAACACTTTAATATCAGAGCAGGGATGACAAATATTTTTAATAAACGCATATTTGCCTCTACTTTGCGCGGAACGGCTTACACTTATAATGAGCGTGGTCGAGCATTGTGGGCTAATATGAAGATTTCTTTTTAAATCGATGTTGATACAGACTATAAGGGTGAGCACTATATTTTTTTCTAAGTTATACAACTTTAATTTATAGCGTGACTTGGCCGAAAAAAACTGTTATAGTCGATTAAATAGGAATGATTATTATTTATATTTAGCTATAACCAGCTTATTATCATTCATCTAGCTATTGGATTGAATGATCAGCATTAATGGTTAGTAATAAATAAAATCTTTATAACTTGACATCGCTGTATGCTTGCAGCAATGACTCTATACTCCACCGTCATGTTATTTATATATGTTTGACATATCAATAGCATGACGGAAAGATTAAATATGCGTCAGGTAATTATTTTTTTATTAATGTTTGTAACGGCCTTAATCTTGCACAATACCGCCAAAGCTCAGCCGAATATGAATCAAGAGGTAAACCTTGCTGTATTAACACAGCAAAACGCTGGTTATCATTTTATCACTATACCGCTGTCATCTGCAGATGGACAGCGGTCATATCGCATTTACGTTGCCATTCCCGACCAAAAAGCACCACCCGATGGCTATCCGGTTTTTTATGCGCTAGATGGTAATGCAGTATTGGATTTTCTTACCCCAGATAATCTTCATCTGCTGGCAGAAAAATCTTCGCCACCCGTATTGATTTTATTGGGTAATCACACTGATAAACGGTATGATTTTCAAGCTCGCGCCTTTGATTACACCATTGCTCCAGTTGATGACAATCAAGACCCATTGGATCCAAGCCGTTTGAATGGTGGTGCAGATCTTTTTCTGGATTTTATTCAGTATCAAGTTATGCCTGCAGTAAAGCAAAGCGTTCCGATCAATCTGCAGCAACAAACATTATGGGGACATTCTTATGGCGGTTTATTTGTGGTACACACTTTATTGACGCGACCATATCTTTTTCAACATTATGTTGCTGCTGATCCATCTGTCTGGCTGCATAGTGACATCATTCAGACAGAAACCAATGCCTTATTAACACAAAAAGGGGCTTTAGCCGGCAAAAGTCTGTGGATGATGAACGGTAAAATGAACACGAGTAAGTTACCTAAAAACCCGCAGATCGCTGCACGAATCAATACGCGAAATAAATTGACGGCTAAACAGGCAAATTTGGTGAAAAATTTAATTGATCAGTTACAACATCATACTGATTTAGTGGTCAGATATGAGCAGTTCCCACAGGAAAACCACGGATCTCTATTTGGGAAAAGTTTACAACTGGTTTTATTTCAACCCATACTAAAACATAAACAATGAAAAAAATTCCCCCTCCCTGCGCTTATCTGGTACGAGTAATTGAAATTATTGATTTGAGTCCAAATCTGCGGCGTTTGGTTTTATATAGTCCCGAACTGGCTCAATATCCTCACCAGTATAATGGTGCTCATTTAAAAATTTTTCTGGCTCCTAGTGGTCAAAATAAACCGCAATTGCCCAAATTTTTAAATCATGGTTTTAGTTGGGAAGATCCAGATAATAAACCTATTGTCCGAACTTATACTTTGCGTGATTATGATGCTCAGCAGTGCACGGTGACTATAGACTTTGTCAAACATGGTGATAATGGTCCGGCCTCTGCCTTTGCAGAGCAGGCTCAGCTTAATGATTTGCTGGGAATCAGCTCACCTGGTGGACCATTTCCAATGGTGAAATCAGCTCTTCGCTATCTGTTTGTGGCTGATATTACCGCACTACCCGCCTTAGAGGCTCTTTTAGCCGATATGGATCAAACAGCTAAAGGCGATGTCATCGTGCTTTTACCACAAGCAGAAGATCTACCAGCGACACTTCAACTACCTGCAGGTATGAACTTACATGAATTTTACGGTAATTTAATGCAGATTCCCGCTGTTTTAAATTGTGTTTCTAACCTAGCACCGATGATTGAAGATGATTTTGCCTGGATTGCGGGTGAAGCATCCTTGGTCATGCCCATCCGCGCACAATTGCGTGATAAATGGCATTTACCACCCAAGCGACATTATGCCGTTCCTTACTGGCATGATGGCAGAACGGAAGAAAATTATCATACAGCACGGCATAAATTCATAGATGAATAATGCTCGGTTAGCAAAAGTTCACTCTGCTTGGTTCAAGCAGTATCATTCATGTAAACGATAATGATAGGAAGTTCTAATATGTTTAAATTTGATTGGAAGCCTTTTGTTTTATCTGTTTTGGCACTGTCTTTACTCTCGGCCTGTGACAAAAAAAATGGTGGGGATAATCAGGCTATTCATAGCTCAACTGAATTTGCGGTTGCAAGTAATGCCTCAGCTATGCCTAGCACCACCATCAATGGACCAACGATTACAATCAATACCGCACGAGGTGAAATGATCGTACCGGAAAATCCAACTGATGTAGCAGTATTTGATATGGCTACTTTGGATGATTTACAGGCCTTGAACGTAGTGGTTAAGGGAGCACCAAAAAAAGTTTTGGTGCCTTACCTACAGGATAAGCTAAAATCTGTCAGCAATGTCGGCACTTTGTTTGAACCTGATCTGGAAGCATTAAATGCCTTGAAACCACAACTGATCATTATTGCCGTCCGAAGTGCCCCCAAATATGATGTACTTTCAGCACTCGCTCCGACAATAGATATGTCTGATAATGGGCAAGACTTAATCGGTGACGGTTTGAAACGTCTGGATACCTATGGTCGATTATTCAAAAAAGAAGCTGAAGCACAAAAATTGCATGGCGATATACAGAATTTGCTGAATGAAACTGCTCAAGCTGTTAAAGGAAAAGGAAATGGTCTGATTCTGATGGTCAATGCCGGTAAACTTTCTGCTTTTGGCTCATCTTCACGCTTTGGCTGGATCCACACTCAAGTAGGTGTTCCGATGGCAGACAGCAATATTCCTGCTGCACCGCATGGTCAATCCGTTTCCTTTGAATATGTACAGAAAATTGACCCAGACTGGATTTTTGTTCTCGACCGAACCGCGGCGATTGGAGAAGAAGGAAAAACGGCACAAGCTGTACTGGATAATGAGCTCATTCGTCAGTCCAAAGCATGGAAAAATGGGCATATTATTTATCTAAGTAGTGCTGCTTATTTAGCCGCTGGCGGTGTGCAACAAATTAAAACTGATCTGACAAATATTAAGACAGCTTTTAACAAATAACCTACCTATATTTTGCATTGATGAACAGGTTACGCTTTAGCAACCATTTGACAGACTAAAGCGTTTACCTGTTTTCTTTCTGTATGTTCTTATGTTTCGACCATCTCAGATAAATAGCCTAAATTTACTGCTGTTGCCATTTTTGCTTATTACCAGTATCTGCATCGGTGCTGCAAATTTGGATTGGCATCATCTCTTCACTGATCACAGTAGTTTTTCCTTACTGATTTACAGTCGGTTACCCCGTACTTTGGCTATTTTACTCACCGGTGCAACGTTAGCTGTAGCTGGCATGGTATTACAAATCGTACTGCATAACCGTTTTTTGGAACCCAACATGGTGGGGGCAACCCAAAGCGCAGCATTGGGCGTATTGTTAGTATCTCTTATTTTTCCGCAGGCATCACAGCTAGCGAAAATGAGCAGTGCCACGGTGACAGCGTTATTCGGCATGACTTTGTTCATTCTATTATTTCGGCGCTTACCACCGCAACGGCATATCATGATTCCACTGATTGGCATTATTTACGGCTGTATTATTGAAGCTGTGGTTAATTTTATCGGCGTTGAAACCAATACTTTACAATTGCTCGCAGTTTGGTTTGCCGGTGATTTTTCTGCGGTGCTGGCCGGTCGTTACGAATTATTGTGGCTAACAGCCGTGATGGCCATGGTCATCTATTTGCTCGCTGATCGGCTCACGATTGCCGGCTTGGGTCAAAATATCAGCATCAGTCTGGGCATTAATTATGCACAATTGATGTGGATTGCTCTGTTTATCGTCGCCATGATCACGGCTATTGTGGTGGTGACTGTGGGGCAAATACCCTTTATCGGTTTGGTGGTTCCGAATATTGTTTCGCGTTTGGCCGGTGATCGCTTACGCCAGAATTTACCTGCTGTGGCATTACTTGGTGCCAATATGTTACTGATATGTGACATCATTGGTCGTACCATTGATCCCCCATACGAAGTACCGGTTTCCATGATTTTCGGCATTGTTGGAACCGTTATCTTTCTATATCTGCTGTTCAAAAGGTCGCCCCTCCATGCTGCATAGTTTTTCACCGTCGCAAACTGGTTCTGGTATGCGATTTTTATTCACACTCAGCATTCTGTTAATTCTAGCCAGCATTTTTTTTATGACGTTTGGCATCAAAGGTAGTTGGGATTTTGCTTTTCAGTTGCGTGGAAAAAAACTGTTGATGTTGTTGACAGTAGCCTATGCCGTTGGTGTATCAACCTTACTTTTTCAGACTCTGACCCATAATCCTATATTGACACCAGGCTTGCTGGGCTATGATTCACTTTATCTTTTACTGCAAACCATTACCGTATTTGTTGTAGGCGCAATTGGTTATAGCAGCATTGACGCACTGAATAAATTTATTCTTGAAACGCCGGTCATGTTATTGGCGTCCTTACTCCTGTTTCGCACCTTAACCAAAAACAGCCATGGAGATCTGGCTCGTCTCATCCTAACCGGTATGATCTTTGCAGTGATGTTTCGTAGCTGTAATAGCCTGTTGCAACGGTTACTTGATCCCACAATGTTTACCGTTGCTCAAACCAGTTACTTTGCACAGTTTACGTCAGTTAATGTCAGTACTTTGAGCATCGGTATCATTATCATGATGTTGAGCATCGTCTGGATCTGGCGTATGCGTTTTCAACTTGATGTTTTAATGCTTGGGCGCGATGCTACCATTGCACTAGGAATTAATTACCTCAAAATTAGTCGCCAAATATTATTGTGGGTTGCTTTACTGGTGTCCGTATCCACCGCATTAGTCGGTCCGGTTAGTTTTTTCGGCTTATTGATTTGTGCTTTGGTTAATTTATGCTCTACCAGCATGCAACATGCATTGCGTATTCCTGCGGCTTTTCTGATGGCAGCATTAATATTAATTGGTGGTCAGTTTATATTTGAACATTTACTCGGCATGCAAGGAGTATTAAGCGTGGTTATCGAATTTTGTGGAGGAATTGTGTTTCTATGGTTAGTTTTAGGTCGCAAATATTCATAACATGCCAACAACATCATAATTAATCTGCTGGTCTAAGGATTAACCTTCTTCAAACCTAATGAAACAGTCACATGATTACCATCAATCATCTCAATCATCAAATAAATGGCACCACCATTTTGCACGATATCAATCTGGTCATTCCAGATCACAGCATTACCGCTCTGATCGGACCAAATGGTGCCGGAAAATCAACTTTGTTTTCATTGATAGCTCGGCTGCAATCAATACAACAAGGTAGCATTTATCTGGATGAACTGGACGTTAATCACAGTAACTCCACAGTCATTGCTCAAAAATTGGCGATACTGTCACAGGATAATGATATTCACAGTCGCATCACCGTACGCGATTTATTGCTTTTTGGTCGTTATCCGCACAATCAAGGACGGGTCAACCACCATGATCAGCTGATCGTGGATCAGATTTTACACGCATTCGAATTGCAAACACTTCAGCACCGCTATCTGAGCGCTCTTTCTGGAGGACAGCGTCAGCGTGCTTTGGTTGCCATGACCTTTTGTCAACAAACCAAACACATCATCCTCGATGAGCCATTGAATAACCTTGATATGTATCATGCGCGCGAGCTGATGCAATTACTGAGTCAGCTGACCCAAGAACAAGGATTAACAACGGTTATGGTGGTGCACGATATTAATATGGCTGCAGCCTATGCAGATAACATCGTGGCCTTGAAAAACGGCCAGATTATTATGCAAGGCTCTCCTAAAGAGCTGATAACTGCAGATAACATGCAAACTATATTTAATTTAGAGGTTGAAGTGATAGAACATAAAGGTAAACCTCTAGTCATACACCATCATTAAATGATCTGGTGCAGAACCATAAACTTAGTGATGATCGATAGTATTAAGATCAGATCATTCAAACCTTATGATCATCTAACTTTCATACTTCAGCGCGCATTAAATCAATATAAATCGATTTAAGTGGCAATACCTTTGGGTTGGGATTACTCAACTCACTGTATTCCTATTAATTTTCATATTTCAACATTAAATTAATACCAGCAAAAATAATCTCACCTGCTAACAGATTTATTTAATCGCCCAGATTCCTGTATCAAAAAAGCATTTTTGCCAAATTTGTTATAATAAGCTTATTCATTAAATTTACGGCAGTGACTGTGCCATGTCAGCATACGAATTCAATCAAATCCTGAGTAAAGATCGCTACTTTCTGCAACGTGCTTGTAAAAATCCGACCCGTTTTGGCGGAGAGGAAAAAGTAAACAGCCGTTACCAGCGCTCCCATCAGATTTACATGCAACGACTGCACAACTTACCTGTACCGGAATATGACAACACATTACCTGTACATGAAAAGCGCGCTGAAATCAAAAACGCCATTGCTGAGAATCAAGTAGTCATTGTCTGTGGTGAGACCGGATCAGGTAAAACCACTCAATTGCCCAAAATTTGCCTGGAATTGGGTCGAGGTGTGGCCGGTCTGATTGGCCATACCCAGCCTAGACGATTAGCAGCCAGATCCGTAGCAGAACGGATCGCGGAAGAATTACACAGCCAGATTGGGCAAATTGTTGGTTATAAAGTACGTTTTAACGATAAAACAGCTGCGCAAAGTTATATCAAACTGATGACCGACGGTATTTTATTGGCAGAAAGTCAAACCGACCATTTTTTAACCGCTTACGACACCATCATTATTGATGAAGCCCATGAACGCAGTTTAAATATCGACTTTCTGTTAGGCTACTTAAAGCAACTTTTGCCCCGTCGACCAGACCTCAAAGTCATCATCACCTCAGCCACCATCGATGCAGAACGCTTTAGCCAACACTTCACCATTCAAGGTAAAGCTGCACCGGTAATCGAAGTATCTGGCCGTACCTATCCGGTGGAAATCCGCTATCGCCCTCTGCATACTACCGATGCGGATGAAGCAGAAATTGAAATTAACGATGCCATAGTCGATGCAGCAGATGAGCTGGCTCGCGAAGGCAATGGCGACATCCTCATATTCCTGCCGGGCGAGCGTGAAATACGTGAAGCAGCTCATGCACTTCAACACTCTCCACTACGACAAAATGATGAAATCTTACCCTTATTTGCACGCCTTTCTGCCACTGAACAACATAAAATATTTCATCCCAGTGGGCGACAACGCCGAATAATACTCGCCACCAACGTAGCCGAAACCTCGCTCACCGTGCCTGGTATTCGCTACGTTATTGACACCGGATTGGCACGAGTCAAACGCTACTCTGCACGTGCTAAAGTAGAACAACTCCATATAGAACCCATCAGTCAAGCCGCTGCACGCCAGCGTGCAGGACGTTGCGGTCGTGTTGCTGCCGGCATCTGTATTCGACTATATAGCGAACAAGATTTTGATCAGCGCCCAGCTTTCACCGATCCAGAAATTATCCGTAGCAATCTGGCTGCCGTCATTCTTCGCATGCTTAGCCTCAAACTAGGTGACATTAACGCATTTCCTTTTTTACAGGCTCCTGATCAGCGTTACATCAATGACGGCTATCAAATTTTACTTGAACTAGGTGCGGTAAACGAACAAAACCAGCTGAGCAAACTGGGCGAACAAATGGCACGTCTGCCAGTGGATCCACGTATTAGTCGCATGCTTTTGGCTGGCTCTCGCCTCCAATGCGTGGCAGAAATGTTGATCATCGTCGCTGCACTTTCTATTCAGGATCCGCGAGAACGCCCCATGGAAGCACGCGAGGCCGCAGCCAAAGCGCATGAGCGCTTTAATGATAAACAATCAGACTTTCTTGCCTACCTGAATATCTGGGATTCATATCAGCGCGAGCGTGATAAAGGTTTATCCAATCGTCAAATGATACAGTGGTGTCATCGATACTTTCTCTCTCATCTGCGTATGCGAGAATGGCGTGAGTTACATCATCAACTGGCACAAATTGCTATCGACATGGGGTTAACGGATAAAACTTCGGTTTACCGTCAAACACCGGTCAATAATATTGAACAACCCATAAACAATCCTCATCCAGATCAGGACTTATCCGCCAAACTGAAACAGAAACAAATCGAGCGCCGTCAGCAGCGACATAATCGACAACAAGCTAAAGAAGCAAGTTATGAACAGATTCACCGCGCACTACTGACCGGCTTAATCGCCAATATTGGTTTAAAGAGTCCAGAAGGCCATGACTATATCGGCGCACGAGGAATTCATTTTCATCTGTTCCCAGCATCTTCATTGTTCAAAAGCAAACCGAAATGGGTGGTGGCAGCAGAATTAACCGAAACCTCGCGCCTGTATGCTCGTGATGTCGGTAAAATCGAACCAGAATGGATCGAAAGTGAAGTGCCCCACCTGCTACGTTATCATTATTTCGAGCCACATTGGGAACAAAAACGCGGCGAAGTGGTCGCCAGCGAACGCATCACTCTGTATGGGTTAACCGTATTACCACGAAGACCAGTTGCCTATGGCCGCATCAATCCAACCGAAGCACGCGAAATATTTATTCGTGGTGCCTTAGTGGCACAGGAATGCAAACTCAATGCACCATTTTTCCGCCATAATCGACAACTGATTGATGAAGTTGCAGAATTGGAGCACAAATCACGCCGACAGGATGTATTGGTTGATGAAGAGGCCTTATTTAGCTTTTATGATCAACGCTTACCTGCCAGCGTTGAAAATCGTGGTCGTCAGTTGCCCTTAGCCGATATCCGCACATTTGAAATGTGGCGCAAACAGGCTGAACAAGACAATCCAAAACTACTGTATCTTAGTCGTGATGACCTGATGCAACATGCTGCCAGCAACGTCACCGAAAGCCAGTTTCCTGAATACCTTGATACCAAAGACGGTCAGTGCCCACTTACCTATCGCTTTGAACCTCATCATCCTTTAGACGGCGTTACCGTCACCATTCCCCTACCCTTACTCAACCGCATTAATGCTGCTCGGCTTGAGTGGCTGGTACCTGGAATGATCCGGGAAAAACTACAATTATTGATCAAAGCATTGCCTAAACAAATACGACGCATTTGCGTTCCCGTACCTGATTTCATTACGGCATTTCTCAATAGCAATCCAGACATCAATGCACCTTTATTGCCCCAACTGGCTCGCGCCATTGCAAAACAAAGTGGTGATATGCAATTGCTGAATCAAATCGATCTAGACCATTGGCGTGCCCAGCAACTGCCTGCCCACTGTTATTTCAACATCATCATAGTAGATGACAGTGGAACAGAACTGGCCACCGGTCGCGATATCAACCTCTTGCAACAACAATTGGGGCAAGCAGCAGCCGTAACCTTCCGCGATAATAGCAACGAATTTGAGCGAGATAATATAACCAATTGGGATATTGGTTCCTTACCGGAAAGCATTAAATTTGCTCGTGCGCAGCAACAACTCACCGGCTATCTGGCGTTACAAAAACAGAAAAATGGCACCATCGCCCTCAGATTATTTGATACAGCCGAGGCAGCTACTCAAGCACACCGAAAGGGCGTGATTGCATTAATGAGTATGCAACTGAAAGAACAAGTTAAAGACCTCAATAAAGGACTAGCGGATTTTACCCAAATCGCCATGTTACTAAAACACCTTGGCACAGATACTTTACGCCAAGATCTAACCCAAACCGTACTTGACCGGGCATTAATCGGTGATGATGAATTACCGCGGGATGAAAAAGCATTCAAAGAACAATTGAAGCGTGCCCGTAGTCGTTTGCCTGCGGTAAAAGAAGCCGTTAATCGCTATGCTTTGCAAACCGCTCAAGCTTATGCAGAAGTCAACAGTCATCTGGGCAGACATCCCTTAACTCAACTACTGCGACAGCACCTTGACAACCTAATTTACCCGGGCTTTGCCAGTGCCACACCATGGCAACAATGGCCTCGATTGCCGATTTACTTGCAAGCCATGATCAAACGCATGGATAAATATGGCGCTAACCCAGCCAGAGATGCAGCACGAGAAGCCGATGTGCAAGGACTGACCACCATCTGGCAAACCAAAGTTCAGCAATATCAACAAGACAATCAGCCCATACCCATTGCTATTGCTGATTTTCGCTGGATGCTGGAAGAATTACGCGTCTCACTGTTTGCTCAAGAGCTAAAAACCCCACATCCCGTTTCCGCTAAACGGCTGAGTAAAGAATGGGATAAGCTGATTGCAATAAAATAAAACCCCGACCAAAGCACACAAATATTAATCATATTTGTGTGCTCAACAATTAGCCACAATAAGAAATAAAACCTCAGCCTATAAAATCATGAATATGCTGTTGGTGAAGTCTAGCTCAGTATCACGTAACCATAATGAAACAAGCTGGACATCAATACCGATAAAATTATGTCTTTGTATTGCTAGCACTAACCACTACGAGCCCCTAATTTATGCAATGAGCACCTAATTAAATACCGCAACACGGATCTTTTCCACATCAACATTTTCAATATATTTGACGATATTGGGGTAAACATTATAGTGATGTCCAAATTCAGGCTTCATTAATTCTTCAATTGCCTGAGATTTAGTCCAGTTTTGAAAAACTATCCGATACATTGCCACAACCACACCAGTACGATCACTACCATGCCAGCAATGAATTAAAACCGGTTTTGGATAACGATGTATTGCTCGTAGCGCCTCAATAACCTTTGCATCAGTGATTTTACCGGCACGCATTTTAACAGCAACTGCTGACAATTTCGTGTCCACCATTTCAGCTTCATCACTGTGCCATTGACGCAGATTAATAATCGTTTTGACACCCATTTTTTCAAGATATTGCATCTCTTGTGCTGTCGGTTGTTCAGACCGAAAAAGATCTTCAGATATCCGATAAAAATTATTGGGTAAATTAGTTGGTTGGTTGATTTGCGTCTGACAGCCACTGGCAAGCAAACACACTACAAACATAAAATTAATGAATTTAGTCAACCAATTTATACCAAATAGCAGCATCTTATTTATCATTATGAGCATGTAACAAAAACTTTTCTAAAAGCAGAATCCAACATCATCGTCATACATATTTATGGTAAGTAAATCGAAGCAAAACAGTAAAATATCATTTCAAAGGTCAATCAATGTTCCCATTCAGCCAATCCCTCTCATACCCAAACCCACATTAATCAAAAATCATAACATAAATCAATGCCAGACTATGCTGCTACTTGTACCAAACAGCCCTCTGCTAAATAGACCTGTTATGAATATATTGCCCTCATTGACAGCCTAACTGGACTTCAACATCATACAAACCAAGTCTTTATAGAGAAATACGCAAACCCAGTTAACGACAATAAAGTCAGCATATGATCAACATCTCAATCATATAATCAATTACTTAACCAAAACTTAACCCTTGCCAAATAAAAAAGCAAAAATCAATATTTACCCAAAAAAATAAAAAATAACAATATTGAAAAATTGATAATTAACAATTACTTATCTTAAAAGAATCTACGTAGACAGCTTTGAGCAATAGTAGTTTACTTAAAAATACAAAGACAAAAGTCTTAATTTTTAAATAAAAATAAGGAGATTCAAAATGGGCAAACCACTTAAACGCGACGTAAAATTCAGCACCTTTGATGAATTAAGAACCAACGCGCGCAAAAATTATCAAGATGGTGCAGTAACCTCAACTTACGAACTGGATGTCAATAAAGTCATAGAAATGCTCAACATAGCCTTGGCGTCAGAATGGGTATGCGTATTGCGCTATTTACGTCATTATTATATGGCTAAGGGTTTGTTTATGGACGCAGTTAAAGAAGAATTTATGGAGCATGCTGAGCAAGAACAAAAACATGCAGAAATGTTGGCAGAACGTATCACACAGCTTGGCGGTGAACCAGATCTGAATCCCGATGTCTTCATCCAACGCTCGCCAACCGAATACGTAGAAGGCGAAACCTTACGTGACATGGTTGAATCAGATCTAATTGCAGAACGCATTGTTATCGACTTATATCGTCAAACCATCATGTACGTAGGCGATTACGATACCACCACCAAACGTATGCTGGAACACATACTTGCTGAGGAAGAAGATCATGCCGATGAATTATCGGATATGATGGAAGGTTTGGACGGAAAACCAGTATCAAGCAAAATCATCTAATATTCTCCAAAATATCCGCACCACTTCCGTGCGGATATTTTATCTATACCGTCATGACCATCAAAACCACCTGTCAACAAAATTCATTGCCAATCAATATCATTCCTTCTGCAAATTCTTCACTGCGCAACCACCGACAAACTCAACCATTTAATCCTCTTCATCATCTTCATTTTCCTGCACACTCACACTGTGCTCGATCAGCCCCGGCACCGCGAAGGTAACCAGATTATGTTTATTATCTGACAGCCGTTGTAAATAGGCTTCATCAATATCTCCGGTAATATAGCGACCATCAAAGCAAGAACTGTCAAATCCTTCGATTTGCGGATTCAGACTTAAAACCACTGCTTTAAGATCCTCCAAATCTTGAAAAACCACACCATCAGCACCGATTTCCTCAGCCACCTGATCTGCATCACGCTGATAAGATATCAACTCTTCACGCGTGGGCATATCAATACCGTAAACATTTGGAAATAAAACCGCCGGAGCTGCTGAGGCAAAATAAACCTTAGTTGCCCCTGCTTCTCGAACCATATCAACTATTTCACGGCTGGTGGTGCCTCGCACAATAGAGTCATCAACCAGCAACACTCTTTTTCCCTTAAATTCATAATTCATTGGATTAAGTTTCTGCCGTACCGACTTCTTCCGCACAGATTGTCCCGGCATAATAAACGTTCTACCAATATAGCGGTTTTTAAATAACCCTTCACGGTACGGTTTATTAAGATGTTGCGCCAATTCCATAGCACTAGGGCGACTGGTATCCGGCACCGGCATAACCACATCAATATCATCTAAATTGAGCGTTCGCCTCACCTTCTCGGCCAGCGTGATACCCATGTTCAGCCGTGCCTGATAAACTGATACTCCGTCCATAACCGAGTCTGGACGGGCGAAATAGACATATTCAAATAAACATGGCATTAAATGTGGCTGTTGTACACATTGACGGGAAAATAATTGACCATCGTTACTGATAAATATCGCCTCTCCTGGAGCTACATCGCGCATTAATTCAAAATCCAAACTGGGAAAAACCACTGATTCAGAAGCCACCACAAAATCAGTTTCTCCGTTTTTTACTCGCTTGCCCAAACATAACGGCCGTATTCCAAACGGATCACGAAATGCCAACAAACCATATCCAGCAATTAAGGCAACCACCCCATAAGCTCCATGAACACGCTGATGTAAAGCAGTCACAGCAGCAAAAATATCTTCCAGATTCAAAGAAGTTCGATCACCCACCTGATGTTCCAACTCACAAGCCAAAACATTCAGTAAAACCTCCGAATCAGAACGAGTATTAATGTGGCGAAGATCACCAAAACAGACATTCTTGAATAATTCTTCAGTGTTGGTCAGATTGCCATTATGTGCCAGTACAATACCAAACGGAGAATTAACATAAAAAGGCTGGGCTTCAGCACTACAATTGGCATTACCGGCAGTAGGATAACGTACATGGGCAATACCAACCTGTCCTACTAATTCACGCATATTACGCGTTCGGAATACATCCCGAACCATTCCTCGCCCTTTATGCATGTGAAACATAGTGCCTTCAGCGGTCACAATTCCGGCAGCATCCTGACCACGGTGCTGTAGCATTTGTAAACCGTCATACAACAACTGATTAACCCCTTCATGAGCAACAATACCCAAAACACCGCACATCTGAAACTCCATTCAAGACAAAAAAATACGCGCGTTCTAAATAGATAAAACGCGCGAGATATAGTTATATTCCATTACTATCTTACCGTTGAAGAAGGTAATTTTTCAATTACTGAGGATGGCAAATAGGGAATCGCCAGCAAAGCTATGTGCCCAAAAGTGCTGGCAGTTGCCGAATTACGCCATGTAGGCGTTTGTGGTAAATCAGTGAAAGAACAAATGATGACAACCAAAGTCACCATAATTACCCCTTTAACAATTCCGAAACAGGCACCCAAAAAACGATTCACTCCTCCCAATCCCATAGATTGTAAAAAAGTAGTGATTAAAGTACGAAACAAACGTTGCACAATCATCATGACCACAAAAATAATGATAAAAGACAGACCAAAAGCGATCTCTCTTGGTTGCATACTGGCAAACGCTATATCCGCCAAATGTGGAGCAAAAAATTTTGCTACAATGAATGACACAATCCAGCTTAGCAAAGAAGCTACTTCATTTACTAATCCACGCATCATGGCCATCAGCGTGGTCAGCAAAATAAAACCAAGTGCAAATAAATCAAACGTGGTCATGCAACTACCATTCCCTACAAACCAATAACAATGCCACTCATTCCGGCTGCCTGAATTTTATTCAAATTTTGTACCGCCAGCTCTCTGCTGTTATAGATACTACTGCGCACCCGAAACAACGTCCCCTTACTGGTCTGACCAGAACTAATATTACTGGTGATGCCAATAGCTGCCAGCTTTTGCTGTACAATTTTTGCCTGTGCTTCAGTAGTATAAGCTCCGACCTGAATAATTGTCCGTTCTTTCGGCACAGAATTTGTCATAACCGTCTTGGCTACTTTATTGGTTGCTGGAGAAACCATACTCAGGTTAGCTGCTTTATTCTCCAAAATTTGCTGCGGAGTTAACTTTTTCAGAGAAGGTTTGTTATTTCCTTTAGCAGCATTGGCTTTATTTACTGATTTTTTAGATCCCGTTTCCGTTTTACCTGCTACAGAAGTAGATGATCTATTTTTATTTTCTTGAACATGATGTTGACCATTAGCATTATCCGGAACATGAGCAACAACATTACCAGTTGAAGTTTGTGCGGATGTATTAGAAGTGCTATCAGTGGAGACATTAGCAACAACATTGTGATTATTTTCACCTGAAGTATTACCCGTAGAATGAACTTGTTGCTGCGTCTGCTGTCCCGATATTTCCGAAGCAGAAGGATTGGGGTAGATAGGTGAGTGTACATTAGCTACAACGGATTGACTAGCGGATGCAGCGGAAGCATCGGCTGGCAAATTATTCACCAAAATTTCAGGATTTGGATTTACATCTTGTCTAGCTGAAGAAGCAACATGATCATTGCCAGAATTAGGCTGACTGGAAGCATTCGTCACCACATCCAATTGCGGAGCAACAACCTGCTTTGCAGATCGATGATTAATCATCGTGACGAGTAAAATAACCGCCACCAATACCATAATTAAAGCACCCATCAGACGGCGACGATTACGCCGCTTCAATTGCTCATAATTTTGTTGTGCATTCATTTATACCAACCTCCTCCGAACTGAGTGCATTTGTGCATAAATTCCTACTATGTGAGTGATGTTAATATTTCTGCAACGGTATGAAATGATCCAAATATCACAATTCTATCATTTTCACCAGCCCGTGTTAAAGCAGCTTGATACGCTAGTTGAATATTATCAAAGCTATATACCTGACAACTATTAAATTTTGCAAAATGCATCTGTAGTTGTTTAACATTTAAACCACGTGACGTAGACAATGACGCAATAAACCATTCATCAAACTGGTCGCGCAAAATCTCCAGTACTGTTTCAATATCCTTATCAGACAACATACTGAAAACCGCCAGCCTTTTTGCTGCAGTAGGCAAAGCCTGAAGCGATTGTCTTAAAGCACGTGCTGCATGTGGATTATGACCAACATCGACAATCCGCATCGGTTTACCCGGTAAAACTTCAAACCTACCCGTATGCTTAACCTCAATCAATCCTTGTCTGATCGCCCCTACTTCAACAGGCAATAACTCTTGCAAACAAGCAAGCACAGTTAACGCGCAAGCCGCATTATTCAACTGAAAACCACCCTGCAAAGCAGGCAGCGGCAAATCAAATTTGTGCTCATGACCAACTAAACCATTACTGAATTGTGGCTGAAAACAATACGTCCACATTGATTCAGTACGTTGATTACAAGCAAAATCCTTGCCAAGTATTAATAAATCTGCAAATATTTTCTGTGCATAATTATTTAATTTCAATGGGATATACTCTTGTCCCAAAATAGTTGGTCTACCTGAACGCATTACCCCTGCTTTTTCATAAGCAACGTCCTCAATCGTATTGCCTAAATACGCCTCATGATCCAAATCTACAGTAGTAATAACCGATACATCAGCATCAAAAATATTCACCGCATCCAACCGTCCACCCAGCCCCACCTCGAGAACCATCACATCAACCTGTTGCAAATTGAAAATTTGCACCGCAGCTAACGTGTTGAATTCAAAATAAGTCAGAGCCACATCCTGACGAGCTTCCTCAATGCATGCAAATGCAGAAACAATCTCATCATCACCAACAGCCTGACCATCCACCGCAATTCTTTCATTAAATCGCAATAAATGTGGGCTCGTTAGCGTTCCTACCCGATATCCTGCTGCATGATAAATTTGAGTTAAATAAGCGCAGACAGAGCCTTTACCATTCGTTCCGGCAACCACAATAACCGGGCAATTAGGATGTAAATCCATGCGTTTGCGCACAGACTCCACCCGGTCCAACCCAAGTTCAATCTTGCCGTCAACCATCCCATTTTCCAGATAGTTAAGCCATTGTGATAAAGAATTAGCACTAAACTTGTTATTCATTGGATGTTTGCTTATCCCTTTGCTTATTTATCTGCATAGACTTACCTACTACATTCCGCCAGAAACTGGATCGCGCATGTTGCGGCTGACACCAGCGCGCCCAAACCTGTAATCTTCGCCATGACTGCTTATCTGTCATGTCTGGCAACAACACAATTCTTACCTCTCCGTCACCAGTACGCCACTTCAACGCCAAAAAACCTCGCCGAACCACACTGTCAGCCAACAACACTGCTGATATCCTTTTAGAATGTTTAGTCAGAGTCAATTGCGCTTGTAACTCAGCATTAATTGTAATCCGTTTAACTACCGGCTGGCGTAAATGATAAAACGACCAGCATCCACAGCCAAACAGTCCGGCTAACCACCCTATCCTTTCCCATCCCGAAAAAAAAAGCATAATGACTGGCAACGTTAGCAAATAAAGCACCACAGCTAATAATTGCAGTTTACGCGAAGGATAAACCCGCACAATAAAACCTTGCATCAGCCAATCCTACTCCTTTAGTCACCATAAACAGGTGAGATCTCTAAATCTGCATCAATTAAATCAAGCACCATATCATGCACTTCAACCGTAAAAAAATCCCAAAACCGAGAAAGATCAATTTCCGGCCATACTTTCCGATCAATTTCCCAGCCAGACAATTCAGCTTCAAAAATCTGCCTAAATCGTTCGCCGATAAAACCCATTACCTCTTCTGGTGATTCAAATTCCGGTACCAGCAAAGTAGTACAATTACTTTGCAATTGTGGTAAAGTTAAATCAGGCATGTCTTCATCAGTGCTTTTCAACCAATCAAGAAAAGATTGTGTCGGTTTCAGCACCACAGCACTACGATCTACAAAATACATGAACTATTCCTCATCCAAAAACAATTAAACAACATTATTGTACTGTACAACTTCCATAACGTATATTTCCATTACCCTATACAGAATATAGCCAGAACAACTGGAAAAATCCATAGAGGAGCAAGCATAGATGTACAGCGACCATCTGCATAAATTTAATCAAATACTGCCATCGAGTAATATTTTAACCGATCCAGATATCACCTCTTCATTCTGCACCGACCATCGCAACCGTTACCATGGCGAAGCATTTGCAGTACTCCAGCCAGATAATGTTGACGCCATTCAAAAAATTATGCGCTATTGTCATCAGCATCACATACCCGTGACACCTCAAGGTGGCAATACAGGACTATGTGGGGGCGCAACGCCACATAGCAGCATCAGTAAACAAGGCATAATATTGTCACTATCCAAACTTAACCGGCTACGAAACCTAAGCTATGATGACAACACCATCACAGTTGAAGCTGGAATGATACTGGCTGATTTACAAACTGAAGCCCGAAACGCTGGTCTTTACTTCCCCCTTAGTCTTGCTAGTGAAGGTTCCTGTCAAATTGGCGGAAATATTGCCTGTAATGCTGGTGGTGTTAACGTCGTACGCTACGGCACAACCCGTGATCTGGTTATCGGACTAGAATATGTATTGCCCACAGGCGAATTAATAAGCCATCTACAACCCTTACACAAAAACACCAGCGGATATGAAATGCGCCAAATCATCATCGGCAGCGAAGGGACACTCGCCATCATTACCGCAGCTACCCTAAAACTCTTTGCCCAACCCTTAAGCATACTCACAGCTTGGATAGGAATCGACACAATTCAGACTGCCATTGATCTGTTACAACGACTCAGAAATCAGTTTAGTGATCGTATTTCCAGCTTCGAGCTAATCAGTAGTCAAGCCCTGAAATTGTCTTCATCTTATAGCCAACTACAGCCGCCTACCGAAGCTGCTTGGCATATACTTTTAGAATTGACCGACAGCATTCCCAATCAAAACCTGACAGATCCATTAATCAGCGTACTTGAACAGGGGAACTGGTTGAATACAGTTATTGCCCAGTCAGAAACAGAACGAAATCAGCTTTGGAAATTACGTGAAAACATCTCCGAAGCTCAACGCCATCTTGGCGCCAGCATCAAACATGATATTGCTTTACCCATAGAGTACATAGCGGATTTTGTTGAACACTCACAACAACAGTTACAGCAAGCATTTCCTCATGCACAAACCATACTGTTTGGTCATTTAGGCGATGGCAGCTTACATTACAACGTCTTCCTAGGCGATACACTAAATAACGACGTCTATCAACATGAAGACAACATCAACAAAATCGTCTATGAATGCGTTATAAAACATCATGGCACCGTTGCAGCCGAGCATGGAATCGGACAACTGAAAACTCAATGGATTCCACAAATACGTACCCAGTCAGAAATTAATTGGATGAGAATACAAAAACAAACCCTGGATCCGCATAATATCCTCAACATGGGTAAAGTTCTGCCTCCCCTACCATGATATAGTAACGTCTTTAAATCAGATGGCCACAACATGCAAGAAGTAACGCTTTATACAGATGGAGCCTGCAAAGGCAATCCCGGAATTGGTGGCTGGGGCGCATTTCTACAATTTGGTATACACAGCAAAGAATTATATGGTGGAGAAGCCAGCACCACCAACAACCGTATGGAACTAACAGCCGTCATACAAGGACTGGCTGCACTTAAGCGCCCGTGCATCGTGCATATTTATACCGACTCGCAATATGTCAAAAACGGTATGCAGGAATGGATTCATAACTGGAAAAATCGCGGTTGGAAAACCGCTGCAAAACAGCCGGTAAAAAATGTTGAACTATGGCAAGCACTTGATAAAGAAGTAAACAAACATCAAGTACAATGGCACTGGGTAAAAGGTCACGCCGGAAACATAGGCAATGAAAAAGCCGACCAACTGGCTAATCGAGGCGTTGAATCATTAGCACAGCAACAAATACAAGCTCTTCAAACAGACATCATCGATCATGAAAATAATCCATAAATTTCAACATTAATTATGCTGGACTAAACTTAGTCACATTAGTAGTTACCAAAAATAAAAGATAAAAATATTATGCTTATAATCTATTTGAAAATATGCAAACACCAGAGTCAGTTAAACTCATTAAAGCAAATAAAAAAACTTTGAATTGATCACTTTAGACATACTAATCACTAAAACTTACCTACATCTTTAAATTCACTACCTTCTTAAACATCCATGAAAAACAATTAGAGAAAAAACTTGATCAAATATTCATAAGCAAACCAAAAACACCGGCAGTTTAATCAATCCATCTTCAGGCAAAACAAAACCGGATACCTAAAGTATCCGGTTTTAATCAGCTAAGTAAGCAACTAAGCAGTATTACATCATACCGCCCATGCCACCCATACCGCCCATGCCACCCATATCTGGCATAGCAGGTTTATCTTCTGGCAATTCAGTCACCATGCAATCAGTAGTCAACATCAGGCCAGCGATAGAGGCAGCATGTTGCAAGGCAGTGCGGGTTACCTTAGCAGGATCCAACACACCCATTTCCAACATATCACCATATTCGCCAGTACCAGCGTTGTAACCATAGTTACCAGAGCCATTCAATACATTGTTTACCACTACGCTTGGCTCATCACCAGCATTGGCAACGATCTGACGCAGAGGAGCTTCAACCGCTTTCAATACAATTTTCACACCAGCATCCTGATCTGCATTAGTACCTTTTAGATCAGAAATAGCAGCACGAGCACGCAGCAAAGCCACACCACCACCAGCTACCACACCTTCTTCAACGGCAGCACGAGTAGCATGTAAAGCATCATCTACACGGTCTTTCTTCTCTTTCATTTCAACTTCAGTTGCAGCACCAACCTTAATTACAGCCACACCGCCAGCCAATTTAGCGACACGTTCCTGTAATTTTTCTTTATCATAATCACTGCTGGCCACTTCGATTTGCTTACGGATTTCGCCAACACGAGCTTCAACCGCCGCTTTATCACCCAAACCGTCAATAATAGTTGTATTCTCTTTAGCAACTTCAATACGTTTTGCCTGACCTAGATCTTCCAGAGTCACTTTTTCCAAAGTCAAACCAACTTCTTCAGCGATAACTGTACCGCCAGTCAAAATTGCAATGTCCTGCAACATAGCTTTACGGCGGTCACCAAAACCAGGAGCTTTCACAGCAACAGTTTTCAGAATACCGCGGATATTGTTTACCACCAGCGTAGCCAACGCTTCGCCTTCAACATCCTCAGCAATAATCAACAACGGACGGCTAGTTTTAGCAACCTGTTCCAGTACTGGCAACAAATCACGAATATTAGAGATTTTTTTATCGAACAACAAAATGAAAGGGCTATCCAGACCGGCAATCTGTTTTTCCACATCAGTAACAAAATATGGAGACAAGTAGCCACGGTCAAACTGCATACCTTTAACTACTTCAACTTCATTCTCTAAAGATTTACCGTCTTCAACAGTAATCACACCCTCTTTGCCAACTTCATTCATTGCTTTGGCAATGATTTCACCGATTGATTCATCAGCATTAGCAGAAATAGAAGCAACTTGAGAGATTTCTTTAGATTTTTCTGGAACAGGTTTAGATATTTTTTTCAGTTCAGCCACAATCGCTTCTACTGCTTTATCAATACCACGTTTCAGATCCATCGGATTCATGCCAGCAGTAACATATTTCATACCTTCCGCAACCACGGCCTGAGCCAATACAGTTGCAGTAGTAGTACCGTCACCAGCCACATCATTCGTTTTAGAAGCCACTTCCTTAACCAACTGCGCACCCATATTCTCGAATTTATCCTTCAATTCGATTTCTTTAGCTACAGATACACCGTCTTTAGTAATGTGTGGACCACCAAAAGCACGATCTAACAGAACATTGCGACCTTTAGGGCCTAAAGTAACCTTAACTGCATCAGCCAATACATTGACACCAGCAACCATTTTCTGACGGGCTTCGTCAGCGAACTTCACGTCTTTTGCAGCCATTTCAAACTCCTAATAATTAAAAATCAATATTTACAATAGTCTAATAACTTATTCAACAATACCGAAAATGTCTTCTTCGCGCATTACCAGCAGCTCTTCACCATCAACTTTAACAGTCTGACCACTGTATTTGCCAAAAATCACCTTATCGCCAACTTTAACATCCAATGCCTGACGATCACCGTTTTCCAACAACTTACCATTGCCCACAGCCAATACCTCACCCATATCCGGTTTTTCAGCGGCTGAACCAGGCAATACAATACCAGAAGCAGTTTTCTCTTCTGCTTCCAGACGTTTAACGACAACGCGATCATTTAAAGGACGAATAGTCATAATATCTTCTCCACATCTTCGGTGCCATGAAGCACATAAATTTGGTCAATACAAACCCGCAAAACTTGCAGGACATAAAAAATTGTTTCGGTAAATAAAGTAAGGATGGACCACCACAATTCAAGGGGAAATCTAATAAATTTTTTCCCTTTTCTTATCAACACTTAGCAAAATTAAAGAAATATTAGACAGTTAGCATCACTTCTTTCAATAAAACAAAACCTAATTTTCTAGATAATTGAAATAATTGAAACATTGAAGAACTTATGTACAGACAGGCTCAAATCAAACCTAAGCATAAAAAACTGGGCAGACAATTGAATAAACAGCGGTTATTCAAATAAAGAGATAAATAAATCATTAAAAACCTTAAACCCTTATGCTATTTCATTCTTGGTATTTGGTATAAAGCAGCACCAAAATGTCACCTTCAAGCACAAAAGTTTTATAGAAAATAAAGAATATTACTCAACCACAACATATCATTTTAATAACCATCTATCTGAACGATAAACAATTAAAAACCGTCTACACCCCTTAGATCTCTTCCTGACCAAAATGATGCTTGATTTGCACCGAT
>CALYOS010000009.1 GCA_945267035.1 uncultured Neisseriaceae bacterium
CAGTCAAGAGACATCTTTGCTCGCCGCACAACCGCAGTATTCTGCCACCTACTCTTTAGTCAAAATCGCGTGTCACTCACCGCAGCAACCTAGAAAAAACGACAATGACTTTGCTAGCTAAATCAAGGAACACAACACAGGCGGTGTGAACATCAATCGCACCTATCAGCTAAAAATAACCTAAGTTTATAGTAACCGCATTCATCGACGGACTACTGCAAACTGAATCTGTTATTGATTAAACCGATCCCCAAACCTCTTTAGCGACTTCAGTAACCAGCGCAATTTTAGCCCACTGTTGTGCCTCAGTTAATTCATTACCTTCTTCAGTAGAGGCAAATCCGCATTGAGTACTTAAACACAGACGGTCTAAAGGCAAATATTGGCTGGCTTCTTTTATTCGCTCAATCACAGCCTGCTTATCCTCTAATTCACTGACTTTAGAAGAAATCAGCCCCAACACAACCTGCTTTTCACCACTGACGGCGGCAAGAGGGGAAAAATCACCCGCTCGTTCTGTGTCAAATTCCAGATAATATGCGCTGACATGTTCACGACCGAACAGATAGGAGGCAATAGGTGCATAACCGCCACTGGCTGCCCAAGTAGAACGGTAATTACCACGACAAACATGGGTGGTTAAAATCAGATCTTCAGCAGCATTGAGCATGGCTGTATTATTCAGTTGCACAAACATTTCGGCCAGATCATCCACCGACTGACTGATAACGGTATTATTATCAGCACAGTCACAGCCACAGTTGTTTTTCTGATCAGCTACGCCAGCGTTATTGTAGCGACTATCCACCATCATCCCCCACGTGCAATCATCAAGCTGCAAATTTCGGCATCCGATGGCATAGATTTGCGCGATGAATGTTTGGTAAGCTTTGGCGATATCGCTGAGTAAATCTGCTTGATTTGGGTAAATAGCTTCAGTAATTGTTTTATTTTCCGGCCGATAAAGCTCTTTGAAAAATTGAGCTGGTGCTGGAATCGTGATTCTGGGAACAACCTGATCATCAGCAAATTGCATTAAAAAGCGAAAATGTTCAATAAAAGGATGATTTTCTCCACTGATTTTTCCGCTGAGGCGTGCTGTTTCTGGGCGAGATTCAATACCCTGAAATTTATACCCTTCTTTCAGCGAAGCTTTTTCAACCCCGTTCAAACCCCACATAAAATCAAGATGCCACCAGCTTCGACGAAACTCTCCATCAGTGATTACTTTTAAACCGGCAGCTTTCTGCTTATGCACCAGATCGGTAATCGCTTGATTTTCCGTTTCAGTTAGCGCTTCATGACTGATTTCCCCTCGGGCAAATTTTGCTCGAGCTTCAATTAAATAATCAGGTCTTAAATAACTGCCAACTACGTCGGCACGAAAAGGTGGCTTGGATAATGTTTTCATAATCTGTTCTTAATTTATCATTCTGAATATAGTTTAACATAAATCATACCAACTGCTATTATGCATCATGGCAAGGTCATGATCAAAAAGCAATAACCTGAATTAATTTTGTGGCAAATATTTTAGGCGTGAACCGCTGGCTTGCAGATGCTCAGCAGCAGCACCGCCATCATTAATACCTTTAATCAAGTGCGCAAACGAGAACATATCACGTAGATTAACCATGATTTCCGTTGAGACAATTGCCGAACACGTTAAAGCAAAATAGCGATGCGAGTCTTAATCAACATCGTCCATTCAACATTCTACTGAGTTCAATGAAAAAATTTTATTTTTGCTAGTAGCTATCGCTGCTTTAATTAACTTACTGAATCGAACTTCAGAATAAGCATATGGTGTTTGATCGTGCCTAATATTAATAGGCTTTTACCCTCATGCTAGCTTCAGCTTGATCAGGTAAAAGCCTATATCATGTTTGCGCTGTTCTGTTGAATCATCAACATGCCGGCAGCAACATTTTTATCTTTCTAAAGATAATCAGTTAGATTATTTTCATTAAAACGTCACGAATTAAAACCATCACAGCTAGCATAAAATTGGCATCTATCTTATATAAATGACATTTATTTAATCGTCAATCCATCCAGAAGCTGTTGATGAATACCACCAAATCCGCCATTACTCATGACCAAAATATGATCCCCATGTCTAGACTCATGAATGATCGCCTCAATGAGCGCAGACATTTCCTGAAATACATGGACTTTATTTTGTAATGGTCTTAAAGCAGCGGCCACATCCCAGTCCACCCCGCCGGCATAACAATAAACCACATCGGCTTGCAGCAAACTATCGGATAAAGCAGCCTTCATGGTACCCAACTTCATGGTATTTGAACGTGGCTCCAGTACTGCCAAAATTCTGGCATTGCCAACTTTCTGTCTCAAACCGTCGATAGTGGTGGCGATCGCAGTAGGATGGTGCGCAAAATCATCATAGACAGTGATCCCCTGTACTACCCCTTTGATTTCCATACGCCGTTTGACGTTTTTAAACCGACCTAAAGCTGCACAACTTTGTTCTACCGTGATGCCCACATGCCGGGCAGCTGCAATCACAGCTAGAGCATTCATACGGTTATGCTGACCAAGTAAATTCCAATCTACATGACCCACGATTTGCTGCTGCAACAGCACATCAAAACCACCCTGACTATCGATCTGGCCAATCTGCCAATCCTGACTAGAACCAAAACCTTGTATTTCTGACCAACAGCCCTGTTCCAATACTTGCTGCAAGGCTGTTGACTGATCATTATGAACAATCAGACCTTCACCCGGAATGGTGCGAATCAAATGATGAAATTGCGTTTGAATGGCTGCCAGATTAGGAAAAATATCGGCGTGATCGTATTCTAAATTATTTAAGATGGCCGTACGCGGACGGTAATGAACAAACTTACTGCGCTTATCAAAAAAAGCCGTGTCATACTCATCAGCTTCAATCACAAAAAAAGACTGCTGGGCGTGATCACCCTGATTTTTTTTGGGTAAACGAGCAGATACAGCAAAATTTTCTGGTACACCACCAATCAAAAATCCTGGTGCCATTCCAGCATCTTCTAAAACCCATGCCAGCATACTTGCGGTGGTGGTTTTTCCGTGCGTGCCAGCTACGGCCAGTACCCAATGTTGTTGTAGAACATGTTCACTTAGCCATTGCGGTCCAGAAGTATAGGGTAAACCGCGATTCAAAATCGCTTCAATGACCGGCATACCTCGGCGCGCCACATTACCAATCACATATATATCGGCAGCATACTGATCAAGTTGGGCTGCTTCAAAGCCTTCTACCACTTCAATACCCAAATCTGCCAACTGAGTACTCATTGGTGGATACATTTTGGCATCACAGCCTGTAACTCGATAACCTGCTTCTTTGGCAATGGCTGCTATGCCACCCATAAAGGTTCCGCCAATACCAATAATGTGGATGTGCTGCATAGTAATTTAGACTTAAATTCTTAAAAACGAGCATTATAGACGTTTATGATCTTTTCTTCATTGCTATTCCTTCATTCCGCCTGTGCCAAAGAGCAAATATCAGTGTCGATGACTACCACCAACATTAATTAAGCATCACAACAACTTAAATTCCTTAAAAAAATTTCGTTTTGCAGCCTATCTTTCAGCTCTTGGTTTACCTTTACCAGTAAGACATAAATGTGACAATTGCTATAAACAGCCCATCACATATTCAATCTCTTAGCGTGCTGAGTCTGGGTATGAGAATGGATAGATGCAAAAATTTCTAAGTATAAACAGCGAAAATAATGAATTATTCTTATAATTAACAGCATACGTTAAAAATGATATTGATACCTATACTCACGCGGTATTTAACACAGTTTATAATGATAGGGATATAACCAGTTTCACCACAAAATCGTTATTTTGAAGATGGATTGGTCAATTTATTGCCTAAATCTGATCTAGCAATACGCAAATGGCAATAATACAAGTTTAGCAAAGATAAACATTTGATGATGATGACTTAGCAACAGATAATGATGATATTAATCAACCTGAAAACAACTGGTGCCAGTAAAAGACATCATAAAACCAATCATTAGCAGAAAACCATCTTAATTATTTGTTCATTTAAGGTATCGCATTACTCAGTATGTGAGAGAGCAAATCACTCATTACCACTTTTAAATACCACTCTAGTTTTAAATAAACTATTCTATTTATATTATTTCAAATAGCAAAAATGAATGGATTTTTTAATCATGCTGGAAAAATTAAATTTACCCGTTCTTCATTGTTTTGCTTTACATGGTTAATCAACATTGATTAGTTATTACTGGATGCCCTTTTATTCTTGAGTTAATCCTGCAAGCTGCTGCCACAAGCGAGAAAAATATAAGTAGGTAATAACTAATTGTGGATAAGTTTCAGCTATACACATTTTATCAGCTCATTTTATCTTCAATTTGTGCTTAAATTGGCTGTGATAACCTGTTAGGCATATCATTATTTGTTTCTGTCTTTTTTTGATGCCAAAAACTTTGCTGTCATGGGAAAAGTGCACATTATTCCTGTTAATACTGGGATGTTATTGCAGATAAGCTGTGGATAATGATTATATATCTATGTTTTTATTGAATTAAATTACATTGATTAAATTTTAAGCAGCTTTCATTTTTCCTTAGATCTGGCCTTAACGCGCCAATGGGTTTCGCCTTGTACCATCATGCCACCTATATACCTATGCCTCGTCAATGCCTTTTTATTCGGAAATAAATGAGTATTTAAATCACCCTTAAAGCGTGTATTGAATGGCTGTAATAAATGATCAAACTCGCTGGACACAGCATTTTCTGACATAAATTAGATATTACATAAAAAAAGCTGCCTGAAATTTCAGGCAGCCGGTTGATCTGTCGTTAAGCGATTTCTTATTCAGTGGGATTGGATTCTTGCGGCGCTTTTTCCAATAAAGCTTTAATAGATAAACGCACGCGACCACGATCATCTACTTCCAAGGCTTTCACATTAACCTGTTGACCAACTTGCAGGTAATCACTGACATTTTTCACTCGATCATGAGAAATCTGGCTAATGTGTACCAGACCATCTTTGCCTGGAATCACTGAAACAATCGCGCCTACATTGTTGTCGAGAATTTTAATCACAGTACCTTGATAAACTTTACCTACTTCCACTTCGGCAGTGATTTCTTCAATGCGGCGTTTCGCTTCATTGCCCGCTTCACTGGTGCTAGCAGCAATGGTAATGGTGCCATCTTCGGCAATATTGATATCTGTACCGGTTTCTGCCGTCAAAGCTCGAATGGTTTCACCACCTTTACCAATCACATCGCGGATTTTATCCTGATGAATTTTCATCGTGAACAAACGTGGAGCGTGAGCAGATAATTCTTGTGGACCTTCTACTGCTTCCAGCATCTGAGAAAGTATTTTCAGACGCGCTTCTTTGGCTTGTGCCAGCGCAATTTGCATAATTTCTTTAGTGATGCCTTGGATTTTGATATCCATTTGCAAAGCAGTCACGCCGTCAGTGGTACCCGCTACTTTAAAGTCCATATCGCCCAGATGATCTTCATCACCGAGAATATCGGTTAGTACAGCGAATTTGTTACCATCCAGAATAAGCCCCATAGCGATACCGGCTACATGGCTCTTAAGGGGTACACCAGCATTTAACAAACTCAGGCAACCAGCACAAACACTTGCCATTGAGGAAGAACCATTTGACTCGGTGATTTCCGAAACAACGCGCATGGTATAGCTGAAATCATCTGTAGAAGGTAACACTGCTAATAAAGCACGTTTCGCCAGACGACCATGACCGATTTCACGACGTTTTGGTGCACCCATCCGACCTACTTCGCCAGTTGAATAAGGAGGGAAATTGTAATGCAACATAAAACGATCAGTATATTCACCGCTTAAGGCGTCAATAATCTGTTCATCACGCTGGGTTCCCAAAGTAGTGGTAGCGAGAGATTGAGTTTCGCCGCGAGTAAATAAAGCAGAACCATGAGTGCGTGGTAAGACGCTGGTTTGAATATTAATCGGACGTACTGTACGAGTATCACGACCATCAATACGTGGATGACCTTGTAAAATCTGACCACGTACTACTTCTTTTTCCAGATCTTTGAATATGGAGCGAATCTGGTTGGTAAGTAAAGTATCGGTTTCTTCGGTGATCAAAGCGGCTTCTACAGCTGCCCAAGCTTCATCCAATTTGGCAGTACGCGCTTGTTTTTGCTTGATTTTAAAAGCAGCATCAATCTGAGCACCCGCCAATTCACGAACACGGGCAATTAATTCTTCGTTGACTGCCGGTGGCTGCCAATCCCACATTTCAGGATTCACTTCATCCGCCAATTCATTGATGGCTTTGATGGCAGCTTGCATCTGTTCATGTCCGAATACCACTGCTCCGAGCATGGTTTCCTCGGTCAGCACATCGGCTTCTGATTCCACCATCAGCACAGCTTTTTCAGTACCGGCGACCACCAAATCCAATTGGGAATTTTCCAGCTGAGTTTTAGTCGGATTGAGAACGTATTCACCATTAACATAGCCAACGCGCGCTGCACCAATCGGACCGGCAAACGGAACACCAGTCAATAATAACGCAGCTGATGCACCCAACATGGCTGGAATATCAGAATCGATTTCCGGATCAGATGAAACCACCATCGCCACGATCTGAATATCGTGATAAAAGCCTTCTGGAAACAGCGGGCGAATTGGACGGTCGATCAAACGACTAGTAAGGATTTCTTTTTCGCTCTGTTTACCTTCACGTTTGAAAAATCCGCCGGGAATTTTTCCGGCAGCATAAGTACGCTCCAGATAGTCAACGGTTAGCGGAAAAAAGTCCTGACCAGGTTTAACCTCTTTGGCGGTGGTCACCGCCACCAGCACAACCGTTTCTCCCATGGAGATTTTGACTGCACCGGCAGCCTGACGGGCAATTTCGCCGGTTTCCATGGTTACAGTTTGGTTACCATATTGAAATGTTTTAATGTGTTTATTGAACATTTATTTTTACTTTCTATTTCGGAATCAGCTAGAAACTTAGTCTGCTAAAAAACCTACTGATATATATGTAGCTACCTATACATTAGTAGGGTTTCTGGCCGACTATAGTTCTGCTTCGTTTAATATAATATTTATACCATTGTATTACTGGTTAAATTGATACTGTCTGTATCATGCCTAAATTCTATCATATATTCTTTTTCTTATCCCAACCTAACCATTGGCTTTCCAGCTGAAAGGATCAATTTTTTAAAAAATTAACCGTCGTTGTTCGCTGCTAAGGATTAGAAATGATGTATACATAAAATCTTTACAGCCAGTCGCTAATTTGGCCGCCTATCGTTGAACATATTGATCAACTTACAGTCTGAAAGGCTCAATACTACGGTTATCACTGAGGCCATCACAGAATTAGCTAACTATATGATGACAGTAAAATCGCCATGAAATATTCTGTGCTGCACTTTGCGTTAGCACTGTACTGTGGCATCTTTAACCATTTCGTATAGGCATGGATCAACTGTTTTTAAATTAGCCATCACCTACTGATTCGCTCAATTAGGCTTGAAAATGAAGTGCAGTACTGTTTCGGTTTTAATCTGAATCAATACACATATAAGCCAATTTAACGACTAAAAAAATATCGTCTGGTTAAAATAAGCAGACGATATTTTCAGTTTAAAGCGAAATTATTTACGCAAGCCTAAGCGGCCGATCAGTTCGCGATAAGTATCCGGTTTAGTGCGACGAATGTACGCCAGCAAACGACGACGGGAACTAACCATTTTCAACAGACCACGACGGCTGTGGTGATCTTTTGGATTGGCTTTAAAGTGACCAGTCAAATCATTAATACGGAAAGTCAATAAGGCGATTTGTACTTCAGAAGAACCGGTATCGGTTGGAGTACGCTGAAAATCTTTTACGATTTGCGCTTTTTGTTCAACAGTTAACATAATTAATCTCTTATAAAATTTGCCTTGCGGCGGACAAGTTGGCCAAGCTCACCATATTATGGCTGACAAATACCAACTCCGAATACGTATCATTGAGCAGTAGCTGTGCTCATCAAACGCAGTGCTTTCAAACTGCTTGCAGCAGGCTGATACTGCACTAAGCCAATAAACCGACCATCTGCACTATAAATACGTAAGGGGTGCATTATGCCATAATTTTCGTTTGTTTGCACGCTAAGACCATGCTGCAAACGCAAAATTTCCGCATCAGATAAAGTGACTGCAGCAAAATGCTGCAATAGCACATCACAAGGTAACAACCAAGTATCTCTGTGAATTTCGTCGACAGAGCTGATTGCGTCTAAGGTATGGCTTTGAGCAATCTGAAAACCTGCCGTAGCAGTACGCCGCAATGCGGTCAAATGCGCAACGGTTCCCATTTTTTTAGCCAGATCCTCAGCCAATGTGCGAATGTAGGTTCCTTTGCTACATCGCACTTGTAAAACCAGTTTTGGCGCCTGAAATTCGAGGATATCTATTTGATAAATGGTCACTTGACGGGATTTTCGTTCGATGGTAATACCGGCACGGGCATATTCATACAGGGGCTTACCCTCATATTTCAAGGCTGAATACATCGGTGGAATCTGGGTGATCTGTCCGGTGAAACAAGCTATCGCCTCTTCTACTTGTGCTAAAGTGATGTCGGTTGACCCAAAGCCAATTGATTCGCCCTCAGCATCACCAGTTGTGGTGGCTTCGCCCAGTTTAAGCGTCGCTGTATAGGCTTTATCCGCATCGAGTAGATATTGGGCAAATTTAGTGGCTTCACCAAAGCAAACCGGTAATAATCCAGTCGCCAAAGGATCAAGTACACCTGTATGTCCTGCTTTGGCTGCACCATAAAAAAAACGCGCACGTTGTAAAGCGCTGTTACTGCTCATGCCTGAATCTTTATCCAGTAACAACACTCCATTAAGAATTCGTTTACGCCGGTTGATCTGATTTGTCATAAAAGCTCAGAAGTAAATTTTTTACAGTCATAAAGAAAAGGTCGCGCATCATAGCACGCTTCTCCAAAATGTTTCAGTACAAAAAAATTTGTCCAACTCATCTGTCAGATTGTTTAAATTGTCATTACAGCACTTTTCCGGCTGATTAGTAAAATGGCTGAATCTGGTACTTAATCAGACTTGTGTGTAAGCTCTGGCTGAACGAAGGAAAAAACCGTAACCAGTCGTGATCAATGCTAAAACGCTTCACCAACCTGAACGCCGTTCAAAGTATCTTCTGCTGATGCCAGACTAGATACTAATCGTTGTGCGCTTTGAAATTCAGCCTTTTGCATAACAGATTGGTGCTCGGTGATCTCGCCTTCTCCGGCAATCAACTGCCAGCGCTGTGGCAAATGTTGGTTTAACGGAAAAGTAAAATCCTGTAGCACATCATCCACCCAGTCTGGTTTATTACAAATCAAAGCAATATCACAACCCGCAGCAAAAGCATGTTTAGTACGGGAACGCACATCACCTACACTGCTGGCGCCTTCCATAGTCAGGTCATCAGAAAAAATCACCCCGTTAAAGTGCAATTTGTCACGCAGTATTTGTTTGAGCCAGATCGAGGAAAACCCTGCCGGCTCAGTAGGATCAATTTTCGGGTAAACAACATGTGCCGGCATAATTGCCGCCATACCATGATGAATTAAATCATTGAACGGTTGAATATCATCTGCCCACAATTCTTCCCAACTACGATTATCCTGCGGCATCATCACATGGCTATCGCCACTGGCAGCGCCATGACCGGGAAAGTGTTTACCACAGCTTGCCATTCCGCCACGTTTTAACCCCCGTTGTAAAGATAAAGACAGCGAAGTGACTACCGCAGGCAACGAATGAAAACTGCGGTTGCCAATGACATCACAATGACCCCAATCCAAATCAAGTATCGGCGTAAATGACAAATCAATACCAGAGGCGCGCAATTCGGTTGCCAGCACCCAGCCAATGGTTTCGGCCATTTTTTCCGCCACCGCAGCCCCATGTTTATCCCAACAATAGCCTAATTTTCGCATTGCTGGTAACCGAGTAAATTCAGCAATAAAACGTTGCACTCTTCCACCCTCATGATCTACAGCCACAATCAGTTCAGGCGTGCGCAATGCTTTTATTTCAGCGACTAAGCTAGTTAATTGCGCTCGTGATTGATAATTTCGCCGGAAAAGGATCACGCCACCTATCGCCGGATGACGCAAACGCTCGCGCTCCTCATCGGTCAGAGAAAATGCGGCCACATCAGCCATAATCGGCCCACGCGCTATATTTTTAGCTTTTACATTAGACATAGATTATCTCAAAAAATGATCAATCTGCTGCCATCAATGCAGCATTGAACACAAAGGGGTTACTCACTGAAGAATGATAAGTAAATGCTGGGGATATAAATCAACTAACTGGTCAGCGCCCAGTCAGTCGGAGCCTATTACCAGAAATTTTAACAGATCTGCATAACTGCCATGTTACCATTTAATAAGTCTTTTGGCTTTCATAGCAAAATAATATTCTCCGCTGGGAACAATAATCAAATTCCAAATAAAGTTTTGTTCTTATAACCTAATCATGGTCAACCCATTTTTACCACCGAAATTTCCATTCTAAGACCTTTAATTTTATTATTAATTTATCTAGATTAAAAGGTATAGAACTATCTATTAAATGGTCATAATTAATATTAGATGATTCTTCGTATACAACTCATTTTTTTTATACACCCTTAAACAATCATTTCCCTTATCTAACAACCCCTTCAAAAGAACATAAATTTTTATCAAGGTTTCATCTTGGTCATTGGCTAAATTAGAATTGTATTTTTATCTATGTGCGGTTGAAATAACACATCCAAATATAGCTGGCTTTGCCATTTCTAGTAAGGTGTAACTACTGGCATATATTCATGTAGTTCATATGTATGTTTATTCATAACTTCCATCAAACACTTTTCGTTAAGACATAAATCTCTTTGCTGGATAAACCTTTTTTGATTACCTTTAATTTTTTCAAACTCAATATGAGCATTATTGTAGTCATAATACTTTTTTATATTATGGTAAATATCATGGATACTTCTATCTAATCCAGATAGATAAATATTTTGACAAATCAGTTTTTCGGCTGATTTTTTTGCTTTTGAACAGGAGAAACTAGGAACAGTATCCTGATACTTTATTTTATTTATTTCTAAGATAGAATCATCGGTATTCATTATTAAATAGGCGTCAGCATTTTTTTCAAAGAGTGTCCATGTTGTCTGAATATTTGGGCAAAAAATATCTATTTGGTTTACGGATTGGTTACCATCTTTGTTAAGAAAATCATATCTTAGCATTTGTTTACTATCTATCATCCCTATTTTGTTTAAAAATTCATCAACATGGATAGTAGACTTATCTATTTTATAATTTGTACAATTTTCAATAAAATCACCAGAGTATATATTTGTTTTAATCTCATTTTCATTCCATTGGAATATTCTGTTAACATAAACTGGATCATCAGGGGACACTTTTTTTGTGTATGTGCTATCGCTTATATATACTTTATTCACTATCCAGTTATTAGTTAAATCTGCTTTTACTGAGAAAGACAAAAGCAAGCTAAATAGTAAATAAATAATACGCACCATATTCTTTCCTTGTGATAAGTCTCTATCGCATCCCTGCTTAATTCTTTTTATCTTTTTCAAGATATTTTGATAAATTGTTTTAACTCTTAATAAAACCCAACATTTAAAAAAAAATTAAAGCATCATATTGATATGATTACAAATCAATTTTAGCGCTTTCTCAATTTTATTTTTTTCGGAAATTATTTTAACTAAAAATAATTTTTTCTTATTTAACTGATAATGCAGAAACATTCTTAAACTTCCGTCAAAAATGCTTCTATTTCAGTTTCAATTTTTATACCAGCAACTTTAGAAATTTGTTTCACTACCTCAGATGAAATACCTCTTTCAGTTTCTAACCAATCCAAGTTGGCAGAAACTTTTGTTTGTGCTTTCACCCATTAAATAATATTTTTTCCTGCTTGTGATGTTGTTAATTTTCTCTTAATAGCTTTATTAGATAAACTAATCATCTCAACAGGATGCAAAATTCACTCCCTGGCAATTTGGCTTAAGGTAAATGATAGTGAAACAACCCGTTTTTACTGTAATACCAGAGCAACAAACAAAGTATTATTGCCACGCTTGATCAATAATGGAACTTGTTTTCCTCCATCGGCCACAGCTTTGCTAAAAGCTTCCCGATCGTGCACCAATGTTTGACCTACAGCGATGATAATATCCCCTCGGCGAATATCAGATTGCGCTGCCCAGCCACTGATATCATCTACCATCAATCCTTTACTGGTTTCACGCAGACTCAATCCAATATTGTGATTAGCACTATTACTGCCTTCAGTTGGTAAGACAGGAGAAGGATTTTTGATTGCTGGCGCAACGGTGGTCACCACATTATCCAATACCACTTTAATATGATGTTCTTTACCCTTACGCCATATAGTCAGATTAATCTGTTTTCCAGGTGGCAACAGCCCCACCATCACTGGCAATTCACTGGAATTATTCACGTTATCCCCATTAACACTGAGGACGATATCACCAATCTGCAAACCTGCTTTATCAGCGGCACCACCGGGTAGAACCTGAGTAATTAGAGCACCACTGGCTTTACTCATGCCAAATGATTTAGCTAAATTATAATTCATTTCCTGAATCACTACCCCAAGCCGACCACGTTGCACTTTACCTGCTTTTTTTAGTTGATCGGCTACATTCATGGCCACATCAATCGGAATGGCGAATGAAATACCCATAAAGCCGCCGCTACGACTGTAAATCTGAGAATTCATTCCAACAACCTGTCCTTTGAGATTAAACAATGGACCGCCGGAATTGCCTGGATTAATGGCGACATCTGTCTGAATAAATGGCGTGTAATTTTCTTCTGGCAAGCTACGTCCTTTGGCCGAGACAATCCCAGCAGTGACGCTATTATCAAATCCAAAAGGCGCGCCAATGGCTGCGACCCATTCCCCTACTTTTAGATCCTTTGGATTGCCTAACTGCACTTGTTGCAAATCACTGGCATTAATTTTCAGTAGAGCCACATCAGACTGTGGATCAGTACCAATTAACTGAGCCTGAAATTCATGTTTATCATTCAACAACACCTTAATGGTATTCATCCCTTTAACGACGTGTGCATTGGTCAGAATATACCCATCTTTACTGATGATGAAACCGGAACCAAAATTGTATTCGTCATCAATAGCCTGAGGTGTTTGAGGAACGTTCGGCAGTAATCGTCTGAAATATTCGTAAAAAGGATCATTATCCGGTAAAGTACCTGATCCGTTTTCACCACCAAATTCATCATCAATATTTAAATTTTTACGTGTAGCCTGAATGTTCACAACAGCCGGACCTTGTTGTTCAACCAGCTTGGTAAAATCCGGCAACAGCATGTCCACCTGATGGCCATTGTTTTGGTCGCCAGCAGGAATTTCTTTCACAAAAACTTGCTCTTGTTTTTCCTTACCAAACCATTGCTCAATTTTGTTGCAGCCAGCCATGACCATCAATACAGCCATCAGCATCGTCAACATACATTTGCGATTTATACGCATCAAAGTCCCTATCTTGAATGTTGATTACACAAGTAGTTTTAAAATACATTGTAGCGAAAAGAGTCTTTAAAATATACAATCAAACTGTTAAAGTACTCTTGGCTGGATACTCACATAAGTCATTAATTATGCATTGCTCACACAAGGGTTTACGTGCTTTACACACATATCGCCCATGCAAAATCAACCAATGATGCGCATTAAGTAAGAATGGTTTCGGTACCAGTTTGACCAGTTTGTCTTCAACCACGCGGACATCTTTACCTCTGGCAATACCGGTGCGATTACACACTCTAAATATATGGGTGTCTACTGCTATAGTGGGTTGACCGAAAGCAGTATTGAGCACCACATTAGCTGTTTTCCTGCCCACGCCAGGTAAACTTTCCAGCTCTTCTCTGGTCTGAGGCACCTCACCA
This sequence comes from uncultured Neisseriaceae bacterium, assembly GCA_945267035.1. GTDB lineage: Bacteria > Pseudomonadota > Gammaproteobacteria > Burkholderiales > Neisseriaceae > Snodgrassella. Next base: position 14,061 of record CALYOS010000009.1, read on the forward strand.
TCATACTGCTGAACCAGAATACGGCAGGTTTGCATAACATGCTTAGCCTTAGTGCGAAACAAACCTATGGTGCGAATACAATCCATTACCTGATCGATGCCCAAATCTAGCATCGCCTGAGCATTTGGAGCCAACTTAAACAAATGAACCGTACATTTATTGACTGACACATCAGTTGCCTGCGCCGACAACATCACGGCGATCAGTAATTCAAATGGATTGTGATACACCAACTCGGTGGTCGGATGCGGACAAACTGCCTGCAAACGACTAAATATTTCTATACGTTTTTGTGCATTCATAATGGGTTTAATTAACGGTTTTTTTTTGCTGGCGAAACTGCCATGGCGCCACAGCACGAGCATTGTGCCACAAGCCTAATCTGTTTTGTTGCGCCTGCAACTGAGACTGCTGATAAAGATTAAAATCAAACTTATTTTGCTGTTTTTTTGCAATCGTATTGTAATGCCAAGCATAGCCTTGCATCACCATCCATAAATTGATATCAGCATGATTTAAACGGATTTGACCAACCTCACGTTTATACTGATCAATTGCCACCACTTTGATCTCCACATGCTGATATTCAATCCTCTTGGCTAATGCATTTCGACTGGCCTCACCATAAGCCTGATTCAATTCCGGTGCATCAATATTAGCCAATCGCACTTTATGCATATGCCCATTAACATCTAGAATATGCACTGTATCACCATCATGAACCGTTTTAACTTCACCTTGATAGGTTCCAAGTTTGGCTTCAGCCCATCTTTTTTTACCCTGTCGTTGCGGCTTTCCATCGAGAATATTTTTAGCAGTATGAACCCCTTCGTGTGCCTCACCCACCCACCTCAGAACAGGTAAAAGCCATCTATCTGGAACACACCCCTTAAAAAGAGTCAGTACAAAAGCAACACACAATAGCCAATATTTCCATTTAGCCAGTATATTCGACATATTCATGTTTTAATCCAACCCAGCAGTATCTGCTTTTCCACTCATAGACAAATACACCCTAAAATCCTTAGTCAATTGCTTTCGCCATATTTTAAACAATTCGCATCCATTTATACTCTTAGCCATGCAACATAATAACTTAAATTAGCGCTGATCCCTGCAACTTATTAACCTCTCCTTCCGACCGATCAGAGATATGTCTACCCCAAATAAACAGAAAGACAATAACTGAAAAGATTTAATTTCAATCCTATAACCGTTTGGCTTAGGAACAAAATCATCATCGGTGCAAAACGATTCTATTAGTAGCATAACAGCATAACCAGGATGAAAACAAAAGGCGGAAATTCCGCCTTTTGCCACTAAAATTTCATCACTTATACATCAACTTTGTGCCGTCAACACCTTCACTCCATCTGCACATCCAAGTATCAGCAAATCTGCTGGGCGGTTAGTAAACAAACCATTGTCTACCACGCCGGGTAAATTATTGATGGCATTTTCCATTTTAATCGGCTCATTTAAATTTAGGTTATTGACATCCAAAATCAAATTACCGTGATCAGTGGTAAAACCCAAGCGCAAATTAGGGTCTCCACCCAGCTTTAATAATCGACGAGCCACCAATGATCGAGCATTCGGGGTTACTTCCACTGGCAAAGGAACATGTCCGAGTCGGCTGACATATTTACTTTCATCAGCGATACAAATAAATTGTTTGGATGCACTGGCTACGATTTTTTCATTCAGCAATGCCCCACCACCACCTTTAATCATTTGCAATAAATGATTGACTTCATCTGCACCATCAACATACAAAGGCAGTCCATTCACCTCATTGAGTGCCACTTCATGAATCCCACATTTTTTCATCAATTCACTGGTTTGAACAGAAGTTGATACTGCACCTTTAATTCTGAGACCGCTTTCGGCCAGAGCCTCAATGAAAAACTTGACAGTAGAGCCAGTGCCGATGCCCAGATATTCATTTTCCTGTACATACTCCACAGCTTTGCGAGCTGCCAGACATTTCAATTCATCTTGTGAAGTCATACCGTTCTCTCTCTTTAATTAATTAGCGGGAAAACCCAATTCGGCATCCGCCTGAATCCGATAAAAATTATACCCTTTGTCACAAACTGATTAAACCGCCTGCAACAACACTACTGCCTGAGCTTCAATCGCCTCTTCGCGTCCCAAATAACCGAGCTTTTCATTCGTTTTGCCTTTGATGTTTACCCGATCAAGGGTCACATTCATTTCAGCAGCAATATTAGCGCGCATTTGATCGATATACGGCCGCAATTTGGGCTGCTGCGCAATCACAGTCGCATCAACATTGACTAATTGCCAACCAGCTTGTTGCACCTTTTGATAAGCTCCGCGCAATAAAACGCGACTATCCGCATCCTTATTGTGCACATCTGTATCAGGATAAAGTTTACCGATATCGCCCAAGGCTGCTGCACCAAGTAATGCATCAGTGATGGCATGTAATAAAGCATCAGCATCAGAATGGCCTAATAATCCCTTTTCATGTGGGATAGTCACGCCACCCAGAATTAAAGGACGCCCAACTGCCAATTGATGAACATCATAACCCTGTCCAATGCGAATGGCCTTCATCAGGTTATCTCCTGTTGTAAAAAAAATCTTGCCAGTGCAAGATCTTGCATCGTAGTTATCTTTAGATTAGCAACATCGCCCATAACTAACAAAGGCTGAAAACCCAGCGCCTCAACGGCGGAAGCCTCATCGGTCACCGTAGATAAATCCGCATTGTCCAATGCCTGAATTAATATGCCTAAGCGAAACATTTGTGGGGTTTGTGCCTGCCACATAGCGGTACGATCTATAGTACGACAAACATGTCCTGTCTCATCAGCCAGTTTTAACGTATCACTCACCGGCACCGCCAACAATCCTCCCGCCGCATCAGAGTGTACTGCCTGAATCAGCCGCAGCACCGAATCTGTACGCACACAACAACGAGCAGCATCATGGACTAAAATCCAATCTTCTGGCTGCAATTTAAACAGCGTACGAGCTGTATACAGTCCATTTTTCACCGTTTCAGCTCGAGATGCTCCGCCACAACGCAAAATATGCACATGCGCAGACCAGTTTGCTGCGGAAATCACCTCCTCTATATAACCATCGTCAACGGAAACCACAATCACGATCAGATCAATGCCATCAATTTGGCTTAGGCGATTTACCGTCTGTTCCAGCATAGTACGACCCGCCAAATCAACATATTGTTTCGGACGGCCAGCACCGAATCTTTGACCAACACCCGCCGCCGGAATCAATATAATTTGCCGGCTCATACTGGCAGATCCTTACCCTTATGCTCCCAACTACGCCATAAACATTGTCCAGAAACCACTTTATCCAATGCTGCCAGATAAGCTTCGTGTTCAGCGAGCTCAGTTGGGGTTGGCGCAATGACCGCTAGAGCTTCATGATTGAGTCGTTGATAATTAGCTAATTCCTGCTTCTGACTATTACCATTAGGAGTGACCAACTCATCCACCAGACTAAACTGACTGCGTGTCATCGCCAAATACACTTCTGCCAGCAATTCACAGTCAATCAGCGCTCCATGCAACACCCGCTTACTGCGATCCACTTCCAGACGAGTACATAATGCATCCAGAGAATTTTTTTGCCCGGGGTATCTCTCCCGTGCCATTTGTAATGTATCAGTCACCTTGCTGGTAATCTGATCAACTATCGGCATACCCAGACGAGTAAACTCCATATCCAAGAAGCCAACGTCAAAGGATGCATTGTGAATCACCAATTCAGCACCTGAGATATATTCTGCAATTTGCTGTGCCACTGCTGCAAACACTTGAGCATTTTCTTTTTTAAGTTTTTCCGGCGTAATACCATGTATCGCGATTGCCTCTTCCGGTATATCGCGTTCTGGATCAACAAATAGATGCAGATTATTTCCTGTCAATCGCCGATCGATCATTTCCACACCGGCAAATTCAATTAAGCGGTCACCATTCTGCGCTGATAGCCCAGTAGTTTCAGTATCTAAAATAATTTGACGCATAAACGACACTTAAGCGGAAAACCGCAGATTTAAAACCCTAATCATACTAAAAAAGCCCATTCACGCATACCACATCACCCATAAGCCAACGAGCGAATCAATTTTGAGGCAGCGAAACCTTGCATACAAATGACGGGTAAAACTTAATTATTTATCTACCTAAAAATACATCACACTGATAAAACTTAAATTCAATTAATTTAAATTTTCATATTTTTCAAATAGATACAATAGAATTAGATTTTTTTCACAAATAATAATAAATATCATTTGCAATTAGAAATAAAATTGTTTACTATGGTTACAGATGATCAACAAGCGGAACAAACACCTGCAAATGATCATCCAGTCAACAGCTTAGGAGAATATCCTGTTTTATACATTCAGAAAATGTGAGATAAATCGTTTTGCATTTTCTACCAAAAAGTCTACTCAACATAAAATTAATATTTGAAGAAAAATGTTTCGAATAGAATGATTTTATTTTGTGACTGATAGGAGTTAATTAAGAATGGGTAGAATGGATCGTTTGCTTTAAAATTTTATTGGTAGTGGTTTGTGTTCCTTTTTCGCCCCTTATTAGGGGCGCTTTTTTCATCTCAAACTGATGCATTAGTGCTGAATTGTCTTCACCAAATATCGACCAGCCATAGATTGATAAATCAAATTTTCATTCTGCAATACAGCATAGCGACTATTCAACACATTCTGAGCGGAGGCATATTCTTTATTTAAAGCATCTAGCCAATCACTCAACGGATTGGCACCGTATTGATATCTTGCCTGATAGTAGCGACTGTTTTTCTGATCAAAAACGTACTTTTTCTGTATATTGGCAAGCGTATTTTGACTTAGCGTATATTGCTGGTAATACCGATTGACCTCATTCAAAGCCGTTGTCAGCGATTGCTCAAAACTTAACTGAGCACTTTCAAAATCAGCCTTGGCCTGCTTGTTTTTCCAGTGCAACGTTTGCCAGTCCAGAAAAGGAAGGTTGATATTCACACTGGCTACCCCTACTGGTAGTCGCAAAGCTGATGAAGAGTCATTAGATCGTGAGTTAACCGCCGCGCTCAGTGTAATAGATGGATACCAGCTACGTCGCGATGCCTGCTCAGCCGCATAAGCCGATTGCAGTCGGTATTCGGCCGCACGTAGATCCGGGCGGTTGGCTAACACCGATAAAGGCACATCAAGATTAACCTGACTGAAATTAATCTGCCCAAGTGAGGTTGGTCGAATATCCGTTTCTGCTCCTGGACGCAAATTGAGCAAATTATGTAACGACTGCACAACTTCAGCCCGATTTTGCTGTAAAGAAATCAACGTATTTTCTGCGTTCAGCAAAGATTGTTTCGCATTGATCGCATTGATACTACTTACCTTACCTGTCTGATACTGTGCCTGTGCGATATGGGCAATTTTGCGGTATTGATTGATACTATTGTGGGTTAAATCAATGGCCCCATCAATATAAGCCAGATGAAAATACCCATCAACCACACTATTTATTAATGATAACCGACTTGTTTCCACATCCTGTTCACTGGCATGATATTTCCAGATCGCGGCATGCGTATCGGCACGCAATTTTTGCCACAAATCAACTTCATAACTCAAACCAATCTGACCATTAAAGCTACGATTTGAAGCCCCACCATGCTTCAAGTCCTTTGAGCTACTGGCGCCCACAGAACCATTGGCAGTGGGAAACAAATCAGTTGCTGTCAGTTTAGCGTTGTATCGAGCCTTTTGTGCAGTTAATGCAGCCTGACGCAAATCAACATTATTAGCCAACGCTGTTGTTACCAGCTCATTTAAAATCGGATCTTGATAAACTTCCCACCAATTTCCAACTACATCGTATTGCTGCTCAATTTGCGCACTAGTCAGCATTCCCGCCTGCTGCAAATGTATTTGTGGATATAACGTCGACGTACTACAGGCTGATAACACAGAGATCACAACCAACGACAAAGCTGCAGAACGAGTATTACCGATAAAATTTTTCATTTTTCATCACTTCGATTTCAGTTTTATCTGTCCGATTCAACTAACAGACAAACACCCAATAAACCTTCTTACCCATTAAATCCATGCCACCATACAGATTAATCACGCGATAAAGCATCAATCGGATTTAACTGTGAAGCCCGTTTGGCCGGCATAAATCCAAATACCACGCCAATTACCGTTGAACACAAAACCGCCATCACAATAGAAATCGTAGAAAATGACATGGCAAAATCACTTGCCAACAAATTAAATAGCACACTGATTGCAAATGAAAACAAGACGCCCACTAAGCCACCAATCACACAAATGAGTACGGCCTCAATCAAAAACTGTTCTAAAATATTGTGTTGCCGAGCACCAATAGCCATACGAATACCGATTTCTTTCACCCGCTCAGTCACCGATACCAGCATAATATTCATCACGCCAATACCACCCACCACCAAAGAGATCAGGGCAATACAGGAAATAAGCAAAGTCATTGTGCCTGTAGTGCTTTCAATCGTCTGTTTAATCGTGTCACTATTTCGGGTAAAAAAGTCTTCAGTACCATGTCGTGCTTTCAACAACTCTATTATGCCCTTTTCTGCCGTTTGCGAATTCACATTATCCTTAATCTTCACCGTGACAGATGTAATATATTTAGAGCCAGAAATACGATTCATCAGCGTAGTATATGGGGTATACATTTGCAAAGTATCACTATCAGCAAAGCCTGAATTATTCGGTTGAGCCACCCCAATGATCTTTAATGGTCGTTTATTAAACAGCATAATTTGCCCAATGGGGTTAGTACCATCAGCAAACAACTTATTTTTCGTATTATCGTCAATCACCACAATTTGACTGTTCTGCGTCACATCATCTTCATCAAACAAACGACCAGACGCCAATTTAATCCCACGCACATCAAAGTATTGTTCCCCTACACCGTACAACTGCGCAGAGAGCGATTGATTTCCATAGGTTAACGTCCCCCGCACACTTGCTCCAGGCGTAACGCTTTCAACATAATTCTGTTCTTTCAACGATTCTGCATCCGCAACAGTGAGCGTTTTAATCCGGCTTGAACGCCGATCACCATACCCTTTACCGGGATAGACGGAAATCGTATTGGTGCCAATTGCATTAATGTTTTCCAGAATTTTTTGTTGAGAACCGCGTCCCAAGGCAACCACAGAAACCACTGAAGCAATACCGATAATAATCCCCAGCATCGTCAGAAAAGAGCGCATCTTATGCGCCATAATTGCCTGCACCGACATCTTAAAAGATTCAAAAAACTGATCTTTATAAAAATGCCATGAATTTTTTTCCTCTATACTGACAACTTGACTGGGTTGGATGTCTTTGGTTTTGCTTTGATCGGCAATAATTTGCCCGTCACGAATTTCAATTACCCGGTTTGCATTAGCCGCAATCCCTGGATCATGCGTTACCATCACAATCGTATGACCAGCGGCGTGTAAGCCATGCAAAATTTCCATTACATTATGACCGCTGGCCGTATCTAGCGCGCCAGTCGGCTCATCGGCCAAAATAATTTCCCCGCCATTCATCAGCGCGCGCGCAATACTCACCCGTTGTTGCTGTCCGCCAGATAATTCACTGGGTTTATTGTCTTCCTTTCCGCTCAATCCCAACTGATGCAACAATTCATCTGCACGCTTGTGTCGCTCAGCCAAATCCATACCGGCATACACCGCTGGTAAAGCCACGTTTTCACGAGCCGTAAGCGAACTTAGCAAATTATAGCGCTGAAAAATAAAACCAAAACTTCTGCGACGCAAAGCAGCTAGCTGATCGCCGTCCATTGCTGCCGCCTCTACCCCATCAATCTTATACGAGCCACTGGAAGGGACATCCAAGCAGCCTATAATATTCATTAGCGTTGATTTACCCGAACCAGACTGACCGATTATCGCGACAAAATCACCTTTTTCAATGCTTAAATTAATGTCCTTAAGCACATGTACACGGCTTTCGCCACTACCGAACCAGCGGTTAATATCCTTGATTTCCAATAAACTCATTGCTTACATTCTCGGTCCGGGCATTTTGTTGTTTTTAGACTGATTATTCTTAGCCTCAACATTATTCATCGAAGATAAAACCACCCTATCGCCTTCTTTCAGACCCGATTTCACCTCAGTTCGCATCCCATCCGTAATACCTGTTTCTACCGCCACAGAATGAACCTGCTGATTAGCATCCAACACCAATACGATCTTCTTATTTTGCTGATGCTTAATTGCCTGATTAGATACAGTCAACACCCCTTTGACAGATTTAACCAGAATATTATTCTGAGTCGTCATACCAATATGTAACGCACCATCATCATTTGGCACCAAAGCACGGGCATAATAATAAATTGCCGTATCAGTCGTATCAGTACTGGTATTGTAACTGCCTTGAGACATCGTCGTTAAACCGGGATCAACCACATCCAGTTTTGCATGGCGTTTTTTAGCATTATCAGCCAGCGTAGTGAAAGTCAAAGACATACCCGCTTTAACCTTGCCCATATCACCTTCCGCAATCTGCATCTTATTGAGCATTTTGCTCAGATCGGCCAGCTGCACAATAGTTGGCGTATTCTGACTGGCATTAACCGTTTGCCCTTCTTCAACCGGTATCGATACCACCGTCCCATCCATCGGGGCAGTAATGCGTGTATAACCCAGATCAGCCTCAGAAGTATTGATTGCAATCTGAGTCTGACGAATTTGTGATCTTAGTTCAGCCACATTAGCTTTAGCCGCGGCCAGACTATCTTGGGCATTTTCCCAGTCCGCTTTAGAAGTAGCATCTTGCGCCAATAAAGCACGTTCACGATCAAATGCACGTTGCTTAACCCTTAGAGCAACCTGAGCTGATAATAATTGTGCGCGGTAAGTATCCAGGCGTGCTTTGTTGGTATTAAGCGTATTTAACTGCGTGGTCGAATCAATATTCGCAATCAAATCACCCTTCTTTACCTGCTGCCCTAACTTCACATATAACTTCTTAATTTGACCAGATGCTTGAGCACCGACATCCACCAGCTGAGCGGCCGCAATTTCACCAGTTGCATTGACCACCTGACTTAAATCACTGCGATGCACCTCATCCGTAATATAATTCACTTCTTCCTTAGAACGGAATATTCCCCATAAAACGGCGATCAACACCAGTGCTAACACCAGCCAGATTATCCTTTTTATCCATTTCTTCTTCATCAGCTTCAACATCCAAAAATAACAGCGAACATTTTGCCCAAATTAGTTAAGTCACTAAAAATACCGCCGATTGTAAATGACGATAAAACTCCCAATCAACCAGATAGATTCACCCTTAACCAAAACCGCCACACCATGCACCAACCTCTGCACAGCAAAGCCAAACATTATACCAAAATCATAATATCAGTCCTAGACTATTGCGGTTAAAACAACTCATCCAACCACTTCGCAATCATACAAGTTAACTACCCTAATCCAATGCTTTTTAACCGTTTTTTAAAACAGCTCCACATAACTTGCAATTCATCCAACAGAATTCTACAACCAAGATTCGACTAACAGCAGTTATACAGTCATCATTAACCTATCAGCAATAGATGCAAACGTTCTGATTCATGTACAATAGTCATTTAAATAACCAACCAATACACCGCTGCTTAAACAAGCTACATTTTTTACTTGTACTTTCAGCGAATACCTTATAAATAATCTGAAACAAGCATAATGAACAAAACCACCCATCGCCGAGCGGTTTATGCCGGCAGCTTTGATCCGCCAACCAAAGGTCATTTATGGATGATCCAAGAAGCACAGCCCCTGTTTGATGAACTAATTGTCGCTATCGGCATCAATCCGGAAAAAAACAGCACCTATAGCTTGAGCGAACGCAAAGAAATGCTGCAAGCAATCACTGCTGATTTTCCCAATGTCACCATTAGCTCTTTTGAAAACCAATATCTGGTTAATTATGCCCAAAGCGTTGGCGCTGATTTCATCATTCGCGGTATTCGAACTGCATTTGATTACGAATATGAGCGCTCCATGCGACATATCAACCATGATCTCCAGCCAAATATATCCACCCTATTTTTAATGCCGCCTCGAGAATATGCCGAAGTCTCTTCTACCATGGTGAAAGGATTAGTTGGGCCTGATAATTGGACAGAAATAATCCGTCGCTATGTCCCAGAAGCGGTTTATGAAAAAATTATCGAGGATCATATCCGCACCCAAAGAGAAACTAAATAAAAGTGAACACATGAGAAAGAACAGGCACGGAAATTTTCCAGCCTGTTTCGTCCTAGCCCGCCAGACAGAAATAGCCATGCTTGCTAGTAAACACCGCTTCTTTTAAGACCACTTCTACAGCAAATACGTCATTCAGTAACCTTCAGATCCATCCCCATATCATCCCACAAAAAATGGCAGATAAAACTAACCAAAGCGCCCCATAATCAGCGAAAAAAACTGCTCAAATCGTACAATAATTGCCAAGAAAATGATGAAGGATAAATAATTTAAATCCAGATAAAACAGAATTGAAGCGATGGAGCATCATCGCGGGCAACTTTTTCAAAAGGGCCCTTTTCCAGCCAAAAGAAACACGCTAATAGCCAAAACGCCATTTTGCCAAACACAATTGATAACTAACTAACATGTTCATCACTTTTATTTCTGTTTTTCACTTAACAATCTTTCTGCCACAGATGCAGCGTATATAAAGACCATAACCATGGCAGAAAAACAAGAAATATTCATTATAGCTGATATGCATAGTAGATAATTAACCTTCTAAACAAAGAAACTTAATATCTAAACAAACTAAAAATTAATTAGCCATTCATCTATATTTATATAACATATAATCTTAAGAATATTGGTGCAACACGGTTGAAAAAGTCCTTTATCACCCATCCATTAGCTTAAAAAAACAGTTATTCTCATAGATCACCACAACCAAATATGTTATATGAATATTTTTGTAACTATTTTACCTTTTAAAATGAATTAACTAATCTAATTTATGATAAAAAGATAATTATCATTGAAAACTGCTTAAAAACTTAATAAATGCCTTATTAAAAATAAATAAATAAATATTTATAATAAAAATCATATACATGAAAGCTAAATTCAAATTTTTATCCATAAAAATGTAAAAAAATATTGTTGCTGGTTAATAATTATTGTATAAGGTAAACAAACAGATTTACGCTAACGTAATTTCTGTTTGAAATAATAACGAGTAATTAACAATATCAAGGAAGACACCAAGCAACGTAGATTTATTTTATTAATTTTCAGGAGAGATCTATGGCTGTAACCAATATAGATAAGTTAAACGAGTTAATGACCCGTGTTAAAAAAGCACAGAAAATTTACTCAACTTATACACAAGAACAAGTAGATCATATTTTCACAGCAGCGGCTAAAGCTGCTGCGGCAGCAAGAATTCCTCTGGCACAGCAAGCTGTTGCCGAATCTGGAATGGGGGTTGTAGAAGATAAAGTCATCAAAAACCTGTTTGCAGCAGAATACATATTTAATAAATTTCGCCATGATAAAACCTGTGATGTTATCGAAGAAAATGAACAATTCGGTACCATCACCATAGCAGAACCACTAGGCGTTATTTGCGGTATCGTACCAACCACCAATCCAACATCTACAGCCATATTCAAATCTCTAATCAGCCTGAAAACACGAAACGCCATCGTTTTCTCACCTCATCCCCGAGCCAAAAAATCCACTATTGAAGCTGCACGCATAGTTCTGGAAGCGGCTGTGCAAGCCGGTGCACCCAAAGACATCATCGGCTGGATTGATGAACCTTCCATCGAATTATCCAATAGCCTCATGCATCACCCAGATATTGCCGCCATTCTGGCTACCGGTGGTCCAGGCATGGTAAAAGCTGCCTATAGTTCTGGCAAACCAGCACTTGGGGTTGGCGCCGGTAACACGCCGGTTGTGATCGATGAAACCGCCGATCTTCGAAGAGCTGTCGCCTCAGTTCTCATGTCTAAAACCTTCGATAACGGTACCATTTGCGCATCTGAACAAGCTATCGTGGTGGTTGATTCCGTTTACAACGAAGTCAAAAAACTATTGGGCGAATATGGTGCATATGTACTGGATGCCAGAGAAAACAAAGCCGTTCAGGGCATCATCCTGAATGAAAAAGGAGCTTTAAACGCCAACATCGTTGGTCAGCCTGCCGCCAAAATTGCCGAACTGGCCGGTATTAAAGTACCAGCATCTGCCAAAATATTGGTGGGCGAAGCCACCAAAGTAGATCATTCAGAACCTTTCGCTTACGAAAAACTATCTCCTACCTTAGGCATGTTTAAAGCAAAAGATTTTGAAGATGCCGTAGAAAAAGCCGAAAAATTAGTCGAAATGGGTGGTCTGGGTCATACCTCTGTACTATATACAGATCAGGATGCCAATAAAGACCGTGTAGATTATTTTGGCAAAAAAATGAAAACCTGCCGTATTCTCATCAATACCCCTTCTTCACATGGAGCCATTGGTGATTTATATAACTTTGATTTAGCGCCATCACTGACCTTAGGTTGTGGTTCTTGGGGTGGAAATTCGGTATCAGAAAATGTTGGTCCGAAACACCTGATAAACAAGAAAATCATCGCGAAGAGAGCAGAAAATATGTTATGGCATAAATTACCCAATTCGATTTATTTCCGTCGTGGCTCACTACCTATTGCCCTTGATGAAGTCATCGAACAAGGCGCAAAACGCGTATTTTTGGTTACCGACCGATTCCTGTTCGATAATGGTTATGCCAAACTCATTACTGATCAATTAGAAGAAAAAGGCGTCTTGTGCAAAGTATTCTCTGATGTGGCTGCTGATCCGACCCTAAGCGTTGTGCGCAAAGGTACTGAAGATATTGATGCCTTCAAACCCGATACCATTATCGCCTTAGGTGGTGGTTCACCCATGGACGCAGCAAAAATCATGTGGGTATTGTATGAGCATCCTGAAACCAAATTTGACGAATTGGCTTTGCGATTTATGGACATCCGCAAACGCGTTTGCCACTTCCCAAATATGGGTAAAAAAGCCAAATTAGTTTGCGTTACCACCACTTCCGGTACCGGTTCTGAAGTCACCCCTTTTGCCGTGGTGACTGATGATGCTACAGGGCAGAAATACCCCTTAGCTGATTACGCTATCACTCCTAATATGGCTGTGGTTGATGCTAACTTAGTCATGAATATGCCGAAATCCCTATGTGCATTCGGTGGTTATGATGCAGTTACCCACGCGTTAGAAGCTTATGTTTCCATCATGGCAAACGAATTTTCTGACGGTCAGGCGTTACAGGCTTTAAGCTTACTCAAAGCCTACCTGCCAGCAAGCTATAAAGAAGGCGCTAAAAATCCAGTAGCGCGTGAAAAAGTTCACAGTGCCGCAACTTTAGCGGGTGTCGCTTTTGCGCAAGCGTTCCTTGGCGTATGTCATTCCATCGCACATAAACTGGGTGCAGCTTTCCATGTACCGCATGGATTGGCCAACGCAATGTTGATTTGTAACGTTGTTCGCTTCAATGCCACCAATAAACCAACCAAACAAGGCACCTTCAGTCAGTACGGCTATCCAAAAGCACTACAGCGCTATGCCGAAATTGCCGATCATCTGGGTCTGACAGCAACAACAGACAAAGATGAGAAAAAAGTTGAAAAACTCTTAGGCTGGTTAGATCAATTGAAAAAAGACCTGGATATTCCTATGTCTATTCAGGAATATGGCATACCAGAAAAAGACTTCTTGGCTGCGGTGGATAAATTAGCAGTGGATGCATTTGATGATCAGTGTACCGGTGCCAACCCACGTTATCCTTTAATAGCTGAATTAAAACAAATCTTGTTGGATTCTTATTATGGGAAAGTGTATACCGACAAAAACTGAAATCAGCAAAAAGTTTAATTTATACACTCATTAAACAAGAAAAATAGCCAATATTTTTCCGTTTAAACCAAACCCTGAAATAATCAATATTTCAGGGTTTTTTATTTAATAAAAAAATCAAGTGAACGACTAAATTAAATTTTACTGATTCATTGCATTAACCATTAAATATAAATCCAGCGTTCTTACATCGATAATACTAAAGATTTTTAATCACCAATAATTGATTAATTAAAATCATACCAAATAAATATTTTTAACAAGATAGAATAAAACATTTCTGATCTAATATTCTTTTGCAAGACTAGTTTAATAATATTGTGGGACAATATTTCTGAAGATCTGAAAAAAAAATTCACCTCATAAAAACCAATCTTCTTTTCTCACATTTTTGTAACCCCAGTGTTCACCATTTCTAGTCACCATATTCACCTTACTAGCCTGAAATCATTTTGCCTTTTCCTGCTGTACATGAAATATCAACTTATCCGCTTTATTCTTGTCAATTATTAGCATTAAGAAAGGATGAATGGAGTAATTGATCGCAGCGCCAGATTTTACTTTTAGAAATAAATGTAATGTTCTTCCATCTTGTCTTAAAGCAACCGGAGTGATTTCCATCGATCTTTGTACCACGCCAGCATCATAGACCAATACTTCCTCCTTTTCAAAATCAATCGCTCGATTTTTCCAAGAAGAAGCTGTATATGCATAGCCAAAATACTGATTAAAAACTGATTGACTATTAATTCGTGCTGGAACCTGATTTTTGACGGTATTTTTAATAAAATATACCTTGCCTTGATAATAGGGCACTTCAACCGAATTCTTAATCAACGTATCACTGTTATATTCTGTGGTGGAAGAAGACTTAGGATTACTACAAGCACTTAACTGAAGACTCAGGCAGATAAGCAATAAAGAAAATATAGATCGCTTCATATCATCACTCCTTGCAGTAAAATAGCCAACAAAGTCAATATTGTTTGAACGCAACTCTCGCCAACGCCAACCAGCCTAAGATCATTGCCAAGCCACCTACAGGTGTAATTGCACCCAACCAGCCAGGCAGCCCTAATGCCATCAAATACAACGATCCACAAAATACCACTATACCAAACTGAAGCAGGCAAAAAGGTAATTTTACCTTCATATAGGGAACAGCTTTAACTAGTATCCCCATGGCTACTTGTCCTAAAGCATGATAGAAAAAATATTGTGTAGCAGTGTGCCACCATTCTAGCTGTTGAGTATCAGCAAAACTCTTCAATCCATGTGCGCCAAAAGCACCCAACATCACCGCTAAAGCAAGATTAATTGATGCAAACCCTAACCACATAATTTTCCTTAACCCTTAAAATAACAACTTTTTTGTCACTATAAATAATGAAGAACTTTATCGATACTTCTTCATTAATCCCCAAGAAATGCCTCGTATTTGCCATTGTATATCCAAGTCACTTTTTCTTTGGCAAACCTTAAAATAGTTCAAAAGCAAACAGTAGCAATTACCGTACCAAGTGCTAAGCAGCAGATGGTTTTGATATTGGTCGATCTGAAACTTAAAAATAATTTGAAAACTCAATAAATATCCAGAGATATTTGTTTATAACAATAAAATCAGACAAACACAAATGAACAACCTCAATTAAGGACGATAAAGATACGATAAAAATGTTGACTCCTTGTTCAGGCATCAGTAAACACGATTAACGAAATGCTTATTGTAAACGCTTATCATAGAGAAGGAAGTTATTGATATAACAACCCACCGTTATTTCGCCAGAACTAACATGGGTAAAAATATAAGAGCAGAAAATGTTAAATCATAACACCACGATCATAAGAGACCTATGCCAGCTATCATAATAATCGTGCTAACCATAATTTATATTTTATTCAAACGTAGACAAATCTGAAAAAAAGATTTCTCCACGAAAGTAATCGTATATAAAAACCATGTAACTAGAATTAGAATCTAAATATCACCTATTGATGTGGATAAATCTTGAGTTTAAAAGGGTCTAAAGACTCAGCGGAACTGAACAGAATGTTTAATCTTTCATGAACATATTCTTATAGAATAATTAAAACTGGCGTATTTATCTAAACAGATTCCCCAGGAACACAGAAAAATCACAAATATAATTAAATCAATAAAATAGATGCATTTTTGCAGTGTAACTTTAATCTACACCTTGTAAAAACTTGGGCTTCCTTTTCAATCGGCTTATGCAATTACCTTATACGACAGAAATATCTTACAATAACTCCAATGTTAATGCTTATTATTAACGCTATAGATTCCATTATTAATCTTTACAACCCATATAAATGTATTATGAAAAAAATTTTAGCATTCATTACTTATATTGGACTCATTATTTATACGCTTAATGCTGCCTATTTCGATCATCGGTTAAAAGTAAATGGAATTGAAACCACAGCCATCATTAAAAACGTCCATAATTACAAAGTTAAAAATCAGGATGAGGCTGTCGTTACTGTGCAGTTTACTGACCGATTAAACAAAACCTATGTTACCAAAATGACTACTCATAATTCATATTCCCCGGATTCAACCATCCAAATCATTTATGATAAAAATAAACCTCAAGTCGCGGATATAGTAGGTAATAGATACTATAAGGATGAATTAACCATTCTTTTTTGGGGCGTTATGCTAATCACCATCGCACTTTGTATCTTTAGACCTCAGTTATAGCTTAATAATGTTTTCTTGGCTGATTGATTTAAATGCAGCGTTTAATCAGAATCTATAACCATAAAAATTTTTCAACTCATTAAATGTAGTGCATAAATTTATAATCATCTGATTTTACCGCAACAATCCTAGCCCTAAAAAATATATTGACCATACAATACACAATACGATTAATAGTTGCTAAATCCGCTGCCTGAAATTTTTTTATGATGACATCCATAATGCAATCTAGAATGAAAAAAACATCTGCCATCTCAAGGAATTGTTAATCGAACATCACCTTTATGCTATCGATTCGGCAAAGAAAAACTACATACAGGTGTAACCAAACTGATTTCTGTTTACTACCAAAACTTTGAGGAAAAAAGAATTAAATGACCTGTTGAATTTAGCTCAATATTTGTTGAGTAAATTTTTTTCATTTAATTCATTTTGCATAGGTATTAATTCAATCTTACTCCCAGAACAAAAATTTGGTCTCAAAGCCTCTCAAAAACAGGTACATTTCCAGAACAAGAGTATAAATCAAATAGCAATATTCTAATTTGGGTCGAAACAGCAGCGACATAGGCAGTAAACTGGATTGATATACTCGATCATGTTTATTATCTTATTTAAATTCGCTTCTTCTGCACTTAAAATTTTCTCATTAATCGGCAAAATTTTGACCAAAATTGAGATTTTAATCACAAAAAAAATTGATTCATCTCTTTAAATGAGAAATGAATCAATTTTGAGCATCAAAAACAAATTTTATTTACAGTTGATGCCTGCTATTTGTGGGGTGGCCGCTTCACCAACTTTAATGACACAAGTTGTTTTACTGCTGCCAGAGACAGTTAGATTTGCACCGTTAAGTTGCAAATTTACTGGTTCGCTCACCCCCATTTTGACAGCAGTAGAGGCGAGCTTCTGTACGTCTGCCGGCGTATAAGGGGTATTGTTTGCATTCACTTTAATATCTTTTGCATTGACACATACAGTCATAGCCAAGCCTAAACTGAATATTAAACTGTTACGAAATAATTTATTCATCGGATTCCTTTCCGAAAACCAACCTTAAAATAAGTATCGGATCTTATGTAGCTATAGTCGACACTTAAAAAACTGCATTACACTTAATATTATGGTGCTTTTACGAAGACATTCAAGTCATTTCTCCGTTATTACACCAAATTTTCAATCATGTAATAATATTTAAGTTAGCGAATATATTAACACAAAATCCGATTGTCTTAATTTAGATTTATTAATGCTGGGTTCAGAAACAACAACTTTCAGCCAGATTAATTGTCTAACTGTTCCCGGTCATGCTGGTACTCACCCCATAATGCATTCACTACAGCGAACAGCACTGCAAAACCTATTCCTAAGCACCATGCAAAATACCACATATAAACTCCTTTTTATATTGCTGAATTTAGGCAAGCAATACTGGTCAATATAAACTGTGATCATTCTCTTTAATCATGTCCGTTGTGATCTTACCGCGCATGACTTTATAGCACCAACTGGTGTACAACACGATAATCGGTACAAAGATCAAAGCAACAACCAACATGATCGTTAGTGTAGTCTCACTTGAACTAGCATCCCAAACCGTCAGACTGGAGCGTAAATCAGTATTAGATGGCATCATGAATGGGAACATGGCTACACCCGCAGTGCCAATCACGCCAGCCAATCCGATGGCAGAAGCCCAAAAAGCTGTAAAGATTTTGTCTGCTTTGGCTAATAACCATGCAAGAATAAATCCAGCATAGGCCAAAATAGGCACAATAAACAAAATCGGGTGCTCTACATAATTATTCAACCATGCACCAACTGCTACTGTTACCTGCTTATTCAGCGGATCTGGTGAAGCATCAGGAATATAGCTACCTGCTACCATGCTATAACCGTTAATGCCAAATTTGATCCAGATCCCGGCGAAGGTGAAGGTGATCAATAACACAATCAATGCCCAAGTACTGGCTTTCTTCGCCCGCTGTTTGATTATGTTATCACTGCGTAAGGCTAAATAAATTGCGCCGTGAAAAATAATCATGGCAACCGATACGACGCCACATAGCAAACTAAACGGATTGAGCAAGCCCCAGAAAGAGCCTGTATAGAAAGAACGCAAATCTTCGGTAAAATGGAAGGGCACACCCAATAATAGGTTACCAAAGGCCACACCAAAGATCAGTGGTGGGACAAAGCTGCCGACAAACAATAACCAATCCCAGCTATTGCGCCAAGTAGGATTATTGATTTTACTGCGATAATCAAATCCGACCGGGCGGAAAAACAATGCCCATAATACCGCCATCATCGCCCAGTAAAAACCAGAAAAAGCAGTTGCATACACATAAGGCCAAGCAGCAAATATGGCTCCGCCACCGGTGATGAACCATACCTGATTACCATCCCAGTGTGGTGCAATACTGTTAATTAAAACTCGACGTTCATCATCGTTTTTACCGATAAAGGGCAATAAACATCCCACCCCCATATCCTGACCGTCCATGACTGCAAAGCCAATCAACAGAACACCGAGCAATAGCCACCAGATGAATTTCAATACTGAATAATCTAAGAATTCCATGGTTCACTCCTAGTGTTTTGTTTCAATATCATAACGGCCGGTACCCAGCGAACCTGGACCTTGACGGGAAAAACGAACCATTAGATAAACTTCGACAATCAATAAGATCGTATAAAGCACTGTAAATCCGAAGATCGAACCCCATATGCTGGCGGTTGTCAGCGACGACGCAGATAAACTAGTTGGCAAGACGCCATATACAGTCCAAGGCTGACGACCATATTCCGCCACAAACCAACCTGCTTCACATGCCAGCCACGGTAATGGAAAACTCCACAGAACTAATTTCAGTAACCAGCGTTTTTCCGCAAAGGTATTGCGGATAGATGAATACAATGCCACAAGAATCACTACCAGCATCAGGAATCCACACAATACCATCAAGCGGAAACTCCAGAACATAGGAGCGACACGTGGTATGGTTTCTCGGGCAGCATGAGCGATGTCTTGTTGCGTTGCCTGACGCACATCCGGTACATAAGATTTCAACAATAATCCAAAGCCTAGATCATCGCCATATTGCTTTAACGCTGCCTGAGCCTGTACATCATTGCGATTTTTACGCAGTGTTTCCAGAGCAACAACAGCTTCACGACCGTTCTCTATTCGCTTGGTATTATGAGCAATAATCTCTTTGATACCTGGAATCTGTGTATTCAATGATCTGGTACCAATAATACCCATTGCATAAGGAATTCGGATGGCTGCATCGTTTTTCATTTCTTTTTCATTTGGAAAAGCGATCAAATTAAATGGCGCCGGTGCGGGATCGGTTTCCCACATCGCTTCCAGAGTAGCCATTTTGGTTTGCTGTGCTTTACCAATGGTATAACCGGATTCATCACCTAAAATGATTACGGACAAAATTGAGGCAGCACCGAATGCGACTGCAATGCGAAAACTCTTTTTGGCAAACTCAACATCTTGTTTACGCAGTAAATACCATGCAGATATGGCCATAACAAAAATGGATGCCGTCACATAACCAGCTGATACGGTGTGTACAAATTTATTTTGAGCGATTTCACTGAGGAAAATCTCAGCAAAACTGGACATTTCCATGCGCATAGATTCAAAATTGAAATGTGCGCCAACCGGATCCTGCATCCAGCCGTTTGCCACCAAAATCCACAAAGCCGATAAGTTGGTACCCACAGCCATCAGGATGGTAATGAAAAGATGCTTGGGTCTACTCAGGCGATCCCAGCCAAAAAAGAATAATCCAACAAATGTGGACTCAAGAAAGAAGGCCATCAATGCTTCAATAGCCAGTGGAGCGCCAAAAATATCACCTACATAGTGAGAGTAGTATGACCAGTTAGTTCCAAACTGAAACTCCATGGTAATGCCTGTGGTGACACCTAGAGCAAAGTTAATGCCGAACAATTTACCCCAGAAGCGAGTCATGTCTTTATAAACTTCTTTACCAGTTAACACATAAACAGACTCCATGATAACTAATATCCAGGTCATGCCTAATGTTAATGGTACAAACAAAAAGTGATAAAGAGCGACCAGAGCAAACTGTAATCTTGACAGTTCTACCAGATCCATAGTGCTATTCCTTGTACGTAATAATAATTATTATCATTTAAACAAAGGTTTAAATAGGTATGTATTGGTAAGGATAATACATACATATAAAGAATGGCAAAATTTTTTTAATCTGTTTATGTCTGATTAATGTCAATATTTGTAGCGAAATATTTTATGTTTGTGTTTATAATAATTTTATTTGTCAAGTTTATTTATAAATGAATTTCTGATTTACATTAAGTTATCAAATATTTTTCTCATATTCAATCGACGATTTGGGTTAAATATGAGTATCAGATAGCGGTTAGACCAAGATGCAGTCTTCTTTGCTCAATCTTAATTTTTTCATTCAAAAATAAACAAAAAATAGATTTCTTGTTTAAGTTATGGCCAAAACTTGCGCCTGTGGCCAGTAATTTGCCTGATGACTGGCCACAATTAAAATACCATTTTGTTGCTGAATTTCCAATATTCGAGCAATCTGAACACAGGTCTGTTCATCAATTCCGGCAAAAGGTTCATCAAGAATCATAACTGGATAGGGCCGTAAAAGAAAACGTGCTAACGCTATCCGTCTTGCTTGTCCTCCGGAAATGGCAGCGCCGTACTCTCCCAGAGCCGTATCGAGTGCCTGAGGCTGCGAACGTGCCCATTCGGCCAATTGCACTTGTTCTAAAACTGTCCACAATTCCTCATCAGAAGCATCTGCTTTTCCCAATCGCAAGTTTTCTGCCAAAGTCAGATCAAATATATCCAGTTGTTGGGACAAATAGGCTATTTTTCCCTGCCAATCCCAGATAGTATAGGGCTGGTCATTACAACTTAAGGAACCACCACAAGGTGGCAATTCGTTAGCTATAACGGATAGTAAGGTTGATTTACCAATGCCTGATGGACCAGAAATATGTAAAATCTCTCCATTGCCTATTTGAAAGTTGATATTTTCTGCACCATTGATGGCTTCAGGCCAACGAGCAGATACATTTTCTGCTTTGATAAAAATTTGTTCAGATAATGTTTTTTGCTCCAGAGTGGAAATATTTTGCGTCTGAATGAGCTCATTAAGTCGCTTACAAGCAGCATGACATAATCCATAAGAAAGAATATTTCTCCCCAGCACCACTACGAGCTCAGTAAAGCCTAAAATCATTAATAGTATCGCCAGTAGCATGGCAGCACTCATCTGTCCACGTAACATTAAGTGACTTCCCTGCCACAGTATCAGGATCATGGCTAAGGCGAGAAAAATGTGCTGCATGAGCATGATTTTTCCGGCTATTTTCTGCTGTTGAAGTTGACTGCTGACATATTGCTGATCTTGATCGTGAAACTGGTTGGCGAAACGTGGCCATTGTTGCCATTGCAACAGAGCGGTTAGTGCGGCCAAAGGCTGCAACAAAGCTGCTCGTCGCTGTTCAACTTGCTCCGCCTGCTGTAAAGCTAAGCGAAATCCGTATCTGTTACCTAAGAGAGGAAGGATGACACAGGCACACATCAGAGGAACAAAAATTAACCCAGCCAGCATCAAACCGCCTGCATACCAACTCCACAATATTATCAAAAGCATGACTGTTAGCGCCCATAAGGCCGGTAAAATGACATTGAGAGGCCAAACATTGAGAAGATCAATATCACTGATCAGCCGATGCATTTGACGTATTGAAGCCGGTTTATGCTGTTGAACCTGCGCCAAATGAGCAAACATACTACTGCGCAAATCAGACAGTAAACCCAACACTGCATCATGTGAGAGCAGACGTTCTCCATACCGTCCGGCTGTACGAATAATTGCCAGTAATCTAATCACACCAGCTGGGGTGAAATAATTAAAGGTATAAGCGGTGGTTAAACTAATTAGACCAGTCAAACCTGCCGCCGTTAAAAACCATCCGGATAATGCCAACAGACCAATACTGGAGAGCGCTGCAATCTGACCCAACAACCACGCTAATAACCAGATTTTGCGACGGCTGGACAACATACCAGACAAATGCAGACGGCCATTTTTCCATAACAAATCAGCATTTTTCATATCAATCCTCTCTTACTGCTGATACGACAATCTGTCGGTCAATCCACTGGGTATGACTATGATCATGACTGATGAGTAAAACCGTTTTACCCACACTTAACCGCTCTAACAACGACATAATTTTGGCGGCGGTATCGCTATCAAGATGAGCCGTGGGTTCATCCAACAACCACAATGGCGCATTTCGTAATAGTATCTGTGCTAAAGCCAGACGTTGTAACTGTCCTCCGGACATTCCCTGCCCTCTTTCACCCAATATCGTGTTCATCTTTTCCGGTAATTGTTGGATCAATTCCCATAAGTCAACTTGCTGCAAAACCTCTTGCAATTCAGCTTCCGTGGCTGAATTTTTAGCCAAACGCAGATTATCGGCAATACTCAACGCCATAATTGGTGGTGTCTGTGCTAAATAGGCTATAGATTGACGCAGTAATGACAAATTGATAGTGGTGTAATTGTGTTCATTGATATAAATCTCACCGCTGTAAGGGGCAAAACCGAGCAACGCCTGTAACAAACTCGATTTACCGCTACCACTGGCACCAGTCAGCAACACTCTTTCTTGTGCTTTTACTGTGAAATCCATTTCAGCTAATCGCACACGCTTATCCCTGCCATGTACACACAATTTTTCTGCCTGAATAACTGGCGGTGTGATCAATAAATAATCACTTCGATCGATGTTATTTTGCGAAAGTGTCTCCGCCACTTCTAATAATGGCAGCAGATTAGAAGCAGCAGCTTCAGCTTTGGCCTTATCATGATAATCAGCGCCAAGTTGGCGTAAAGGTAGATAAAATTCTGGAGCCAATAATAAAATTAATAAGGCGCCCTGATAATGTACCGGCACCGAACCTTGTGCCCAGGGTAATACCCCCAGTAAGCCTAGGCCAAGATAGACCGCAACCAATGCAATAGCTAACGCCGCAAATAATTCCAATACAGCAGTGGAGAGAAAGGCTAGCCGTAACACACCCATGGTGCGCGCCCGATAAGATTCTGCCGCATGATCAACAGCTGATTGAGCCTGAGAAATGGCTCCTAACCGGCGCAACGTTGGCATGCCGCGCAAGAGATCTAAAAATCTTCCGCTTAAGCCAGCTAAGGCAGCCAACTGCTGCCGGTTTTTTCGCGCCGCAGCCTCGCCAAGTAAAATCATAAACACCGGCACCAATGGCGCCGTAAGTAACAACAAACAAGCGGAGAGCGGACTGTAAATAAAAGTCACGCCTACAATCATCAAAGGAACAAAGACAGCTAATTTTTGTTGCAATACATAATGAATGAAGTATCCGTCCAAAGCATCTACCTGCTCTAATACCTGAGTAGATAGTGCCCCATCGCTACCATAGGCACTGCGTTCCGGGCCCAAACTGGCAATAGCATTTAATAACTTGCTGCGCAAATTCTGCCGGATAGACATACTGGCACGTTGTAACAATTGATCAATAACATAATTAATGAAAGGTCGGAGCAATAAGCAGGCTGCCAGATAAGGCAATACTGCTCTTAATACAGGCTGAACTAATTGATTGTGTTCCAGCCAAAAGGCGAATAAATAGGCCAATAAACCGTTCTGAATGACCATTAACACTGAATTAACCAGCATTAAATACCATGCCAGACGAAAAGTTGTCGCTTGCTGTTGCTGGAATTTGCGTAAAAACTGTTTAGATATATATTTTGGATCTGAATAATCAACCACTCATTATCCCCTTTAAATGGCCGGACTCTCTGTAATATGGCATCACTAAGATTAATGCGACAGTTTAGATAGATATTCTGTTTCAGTATTGATTGGCTCTGGAGCTACCCTCTCTAACTGCCAGTGTTCGACACCCCATTGTAAAAGATCAGCAATATGATCCACCGCCGGAGCCTGTGGCAATTGAAGATAGTTAAACACCTGTCGCATTAATTGCTCCCTTTGATTAAGATTCAGTACAGGGGCGCAGGTTTGTTTCGACCATTTTTGTCCAAGTTTATTGGTGAGCAAAGGAACATGAGCATAACAAGGTTGGGGCAAATTTAACAAGCTTTGCAAATAAATTTGTCGGGGAGTGGAACTCAATAAATCTTCTCCGCGCACAACATGATTTATCCCCTGTACCGCATCATCTACCACCACCGCAAGCTGGTAAGCCCAAAAGCCATCTGCGCGTAATAACACAAAATCTCCCACTTCTTCATCCAGCTGCTGTTCCTGTAATCCTTGAATAGCATCGATAAAAGTGATTTTTTTAGACGGCGATCTTAACCGCCAGGCCGGTTTTTTGCCAGACTCTGACTGCCAGTCAGAAGGCAATAACGAACAACGACCTCCATAGACCATTGCGTCAATACCCTCTCCTCTTGCCTCTGCCTGTACGGTTTTACGACTACAATAACAGCGATAAACCTGATTATTTGCTTGCAAACGTGATAACGCTTGCTGATATAAATGATGACGTTGACTCTGATAAACGACCGTATCGTCCCAATAAAGCGCAAAAGCTTCTAGCGTTGACAAAATTGCAGAAGCTGCACCACGCTGTTCGCGCAATGGATCCAAATCCTCCATTCTCACCAGCCATTTTCCCTGATGGCTGCGAGCATCCAAATAAGATGCTACTGCAGTTAATAAAGAGCCAATGTGCAACCATCCGGTAGGGCTTGGGGCAAATCGCCCAATATAAGTTTTAGGCACAATCCATATCCATAAATCTTAAATTATTCATTGCATTAACCAAGCCTTCAATGTCCTTTCAGCAACTTACAAGAATAAAACCAACTCAATAAATAATCCCTTTACACTCCTAATTTGTATTTATCGATTGGTTTACTGAGATGAATTAACGTTTCTGGCTTAAGGGTTTCCAATAAGATTTAATCAAAAATCCTATTAAATGTATAATCAGTCATCGAACCAAACTTTGCACCATGACACCAGCCGTCATGTTGGAGTACTATGCTTAGCACCTCATCTTCCCTACTAATTATTGATACCAGCACCAATTATCTATCACTTGGGTTATATCAAAACAACACAACTCACAGCATATATGAAGCTGTAGGCACCAAACAATCAGACTATATTTTACCGAGAATTCAACAATTATTGCAGCAACATCAGACCACCCTATCAAAACTGAAGGCTATTGTCTATGCGCAAGGACCAGGTGCTTTTACTGGTCTAAGAATTGGACTCGGGGTCGCTACTGGATTGGGTTTAGCAACTGATTTACCACTGATCGGAATACCCTGTCTGGATGCTGTCGCCGCACTTAAGCCCGCACAACCCTGTGTTTTGGCCGCTACAGATGCACGCATGAATGAATTATTCTTTGCCTGGTATAACACACTTAATCATACCCGCCTGAGTGATTATCAGGTAGGATCAGCAAACAGCATTCAGCTGCCTGACGGAAACCTTGAAGGTATCGGTGTTGGTAATGCATTTGGATTAAATATTGATTTGCCCGTCGCAGGAGAGAATTTAATGCCTACTGCAGAAATTTATGCTGAGCTGGCTTTAACCGGACGCTATCCCCTTACTGACAGCGCCCATGCCAGTCTGCATTATGTGCGCAATAAAATTGCTCTGACTGCTGCCGAGCAGGCAGCCAGAAAAGCAGAGCGTGGTTGATGGTGATCCGCACAGCATCTTGGTCGGATTTACCGGCACTGGTTAATTTAGAAAAGTTATGCAATCCCGTACCGTGGTCTACGCAGCAGCTCGAGGCAACACTGAATCTGCCCGAACCGATCTGGGTGATGGAAAATGCACAGCATAGCATTGTTGCTATGTTGGTGTGGCAAACTCTCGTCGACGAGGCAGAAATACACCTCCTCAATACCCATCCGCATTACCGAAGACGAGGCTATGCCAGCAAATTACTTAATCATCTCGGTATAATAGCGCAACAGCAGAATATGCAGCGTCTCCTACTTGAAGTTCGTGCCGGTAATACTAACGCACAACAACTTTATCGACAGCATGGATTCACTGAGTGTGGAATACGTAAACATTATTACTCTGATGGCGAAGATGCCGTGTTAATGGAAAAAATATGTTAGACAGTCGCTACCTTTACCTACATGAAGCCCTTGGCTTAGGACCAATGTGGCTGTCACAAACCGCTCATTTGCATCAATCCAAGCCCGAATCTGACAGCACACCAATCACCGCAACGCAGGCGCAAGACACCAGCACGAAAACGCACCCAGACGCAAGAATATCTGTGGTCAATTCTGAGCTACATCCTGCTATAAACGATCCTGAAAGCACCGCTTCCCATTTACCTACTACTGATCATCGCTTGAGCACACTGCAAAACATCCTAGGCAGTTCTCAAACCGTTAATCACACCTTAACCCCTGCTCCTTCACAAGCTGTAACCGACACAGCCAACATCGCTTCTCAATTAAACCAAGTCGTAACAGAACAGATACTCAAATTTGAAGACATACCTGCGGCCGTTGCTGCTTGCACTCGATGCAGTTTGCATCAAGAACGTTGTGCTCCGATTGTCGGACACGGTGCCATTAATGCTCGATTATTGGTTATTACCCCTAATCCAGCTCCATTAGATGACACTTCTCAACAACTTTTCAGTGGCGAAGCCGGTAAACTATTAAGCAATATGCTCGCTGCAATCAACATCGGTGCTGATGAAGTTTTCTATACCAGTCAGGTAAAATGCGCTCCAAACATCAGTCTGCGTATCACCCAAGACCAAATTCAAGCATGTTTACCTGCACTGAAAGCACAAATTGAACAAATCAAGCCGCGAGCTATATTACTTCTTGGACAAGTTTTCAAACAACTAGAAGAACAATCAAATTTGCAACAATATTTAAACCACATTCCATATGTCATTGCACCGCATCCTGCACGGTTGCTACGCCAAAGCCATCTCAAAGCTTCCGCTTGGGCTGCACTCAAAATTTTACACAAATTTTTACAATAATTATCATAATCAGCCATTCTTTAAACTCTTAATCCACACAACATTTTACAACCATGTTAAAATATGCTAATAAAATTTATATTTAAATAAAATCAATAGATTATGCATATTTCTCTTGGTCCTATCGTCATGATACTGTTAGTGGCTGTGTTGGCTGCTATCATCTGCCGGCGCCTGCATATTCCCACCATGCTGGGATATCTGGTAGTGGGTTTTATTGCCGGACCCGGCTGGCTACATTTAATTAATCAAAATCATGCCACTGAATTCATTGGCGAAATTGGCATTACCTTCCTCATGTTTAGCATTGGGTTGGAATTTTCCATAGGTAAACTCAAAGCCATGCGTAGGCTGGTACTGGGCTTAGGAGGATTACAAGTTGCCCTGACACTAACAGCTTTATTCCTCATATTCGCCATCATGGGCATCAAATTAACGTGGGCATTCACCCTCGCAGCGGCCATGACCATGTCTTCTACGGCTATCGTCAGTCGTATCATGGTGGAAAAAAATGAATTAGGACAGCATTATGGTCACATGATCATGGGTGTGCTTTTAATGCAAGACATTGCCGTTGTGCCGTTGATGATTTTATTTCCGGCAATCGCCCACAGCAGTGACGGTCTGTTCTTGCAAATGGGTAAAGCTTTATTAACCATGATCGTGGCACTCGGTCTACTATTGGTTGTTGGCAGTAAAATCATGCCTTCATGGTTTCGCTTGATTGCCCGCACCAAGTCCAGCGAACTCTTTATGATTAACGTATTGTTGGTCACACTGGGTGTTGCTTATTTAACTCAGCTTGCAGGTCTGTCACTCGCTCTAGGCGCCTTTGTAGCTGGTATGCTGATTTCAGAAACTGAATATCGGTATCAAGTCGAAGATGATATTCGTCCCTTCCGCGATATATTGTTAGGTTTCTTCTTCATCACCATCGGGATGAAACTGAATATTCAAGTGCTCCAATCCAGCTGGATGATGGTATTAATTATGCTGGGTCTATTGCTAATATTAAAAGCGGTAGTCATTTTCGGTGCCTGCTATTACATGAAAGAGAAAAGCACCGATGGAGTAAAAACAGCATTATATCTAGCGCAGGGTGGTGAGTTTGGCTTCGTTATGCTCGCCATCGGTGGCTCACTTAAGCTAATCTCCCTGAATCTGCAACAAACTGCCATTGCAGCCATCCTACTTTCAATGATGTTGGCTCCCTTCATCATGAAAAGTACAGACAAAATACTAAAATTGATGGTCAAACGCAGTTGGGACGAACAAGCTGTAGACTTA
Organism: uncultured Neisseriaceae bacterium; assembly: GCA_945267035.1. Classification (GTDB taxonomy): domain Bacteria; phylum Pseudomonadota; class Gammaproteobacteria; order Burkholderiales; family Neisseriaceae; genus Snodgrassella. The sequence continues at coordinate 43,154 of CALYOS010000009.1, forward strand.
CAAAGCATCTTAGTCGAAACCATGAACAAAACCGATCATATTCTAATCATTGGCTTCGGACGCTGTGGGCAGAACATTGCTCGCATACTGCAACAAGAAAATACCCCCTACTATGCCCTCGACCTGGATGCAGAACGTGTAGCTACCGCTAAAACTGCGGGCGAACCAGTCACCTTTGGCGATGCCAAACGACAGGAAGTCTTACAAGCCGCAGGATTAAAAAGAGCTAATATGGTGCTGATTACCATCAAAAATACCGCTGAAGCCAAACATATATTGAATAATATCATGCTGATTATTCCCACAATGCCGGTTATCGTGCGCGTAGGAAACGATGACAGCATACCTGCCTTTACCAACATGGGGGCAGACGACATCGTATCAGATGAAAAAGAATCCAGCTTGACTCTTGCCAGTCAGGCACTACTTAGCTCGGGTAAACCATTTGAAGAAGTTTATGAAATCATGCAAAAAATCCGGCAGAATCGCTACCAAGCTCTGGAGGGTTTATTTGCTGGTAGTAATGATGAAATATCTGGAGAACATCTGCATTATTACCGTCAAGCCTTTACCCTTCCACCTGATGCCTATCTAGTGGGTAAAAGTATTAACGATCTGCCTTTAGATAAATTAAAAATCAAATTGCTTTCAGTCCGTCGTAATGCCCACCAATTACGCACATTTGATGATCAATTTCGCTTCAAAAATCAGGATACACTGGTATTACTCGGACCTCGCGATAAAGTAATTTTGTTTGAAAACTGGTCATTACAGGGAAACAATTAATTTTTTCACCTTAGGGTCTTGCCATATTCCTGAGTATCTGGTTTAATAGCGTCTTTCCCAAACGGGTGATTAGCTCAGTTGGTAGAGCGTCTGCCTTACAAGCAGAATGTCGGCGGTTCGACTCCGTCATCACCCACCAGTTTTTAGTTTTATGCATAGCATAGAATATGCGCGGTGGTAGCTCAGTTGGTTAGAGTACCGGCCTGTCACGCCGGGGGTCGCGGGTTCGAGCCCCGTCCGCCGCGCCACAATATCGTAAAAAAGCACAGCAAAAGCTGTGCTTTTTTATTGCGCATAGTTGCCAAATATCTTCAACACTCTTTAATTAAAATCAGTTTTCAAAAAAATTAAGCAGCCAAGTCCTGATCAGCAACCAGTCTGATTAAATCGCCATAGCTTAATTGAAATTATTTAAGCTGACACACATAGTGCAACAAACCTGTAAAGCAAGCACAGCGACGACATCTTTACCCAACTAACTCAAGTTTTCATCCTCTTCTAGGATGCACCTAAATACGAGAATTTAAAAATACATTTAATCTCAGCTCATCCCACCTTGTACTTCATAACTGAAACATCAGATCACGTACGTTAAAAATCGCATCATATAAAAACTCATTATTGGTGTTTCACTTAGTCCAACAATATTGAGTAAAAGCATCAAATAGTTCAGATGATCATGCAAACCAGAGCTGTATCAAAAATTTTTAAGCTTAACACATAGCACAAATGTCTATATCTATTGGTAAAACAACCATTAAACCAAGGAACAAAAGACTTAACCTGTCTCCCACTCAATCACTATAAGATTTTTTCCCTACCAATAAAATATTTAACCAACCATCTCCATAACAAACATCAAACTAAGCTATACAGATCAACAAACTAAACTATACAGATCAGCCAATTGATTAACATAGATAGCAATAAAAATTTTGTTATTCCCCATTCAACTGAGTTGAATAATTAAAGAATCAGATAGCAAAAACAAGATTAAAAAATCGCACTGATCATTAAAAAATCATCATAAATAGATCAAATAAAGATAAAAACTTATATAAATACTGATTACTACATTAAAACCCATATCATTTTCATTTAATTTATCCAAAAGTTAATGCTAGAGAATTTATCAGTCTTACACCACTTCATGTCACAAAGATAAATGAATAAACTTCATCCAGCCGTATTTAAAACTCGAGATTATCCATCCCATAAATAGCAGTTAAATAGAATTCTAATCATATAAATTAATTGATATGCTATGTAAGCAAAGCAATACGATTTCTATTGATCAATATGAACCTTCCCTTAGACAAAGACCATCAATGACCGCATCACCCATTTATGATTTATCTTAATGATTTTATTGAGCAAAAATTCAATAATAGAAAAAAATATTATTTTTATATACCTAACAACTCAAAAAGAATTTTTTCCCATATTGATTGCCCCCCCTGCCATTCATTCAGCTTTTAATCATGAATACATGATTAGCCACAAAAGGAACGTTAAATCTCAGCCAATATCCGCAAATTTGACCTATAATATCCCCCAATGATATTTGCAAGAAGATTGAATAAAATCTTGTCATTTTCTTTTTATATACAGACTCTATTTTTTTAACAGAGGGGCTTAATGTCTAATCAAATACTGATTCGACCCGAATATAAACACGAAAATTCTGCAATATACAGCAGACATTTACCCACAATCAGACAACTTCAATATTTTCTGGCTGTGTGTGAAGAAGGTAATTTTCGCAAGGCAGCCAGTAGGCTCGGGATTAGTCAGCCGCCTTTATCTATGCAGATTAAGGAATTGGAAGAAAAATTACAGACCATCCTTCTGATACGCAATACCCGCTATGTATTGCTTACAGAACAAGGCAAAATGTTTCGGGATTTGGCGCAAAATTGGCTTGAAAATTTATCCAAAACCATCACCAATGTTAATAAACAACCCATCGACAAAGTCACACTGGGTATCACCAAAATTCTTGGGTTTAACTTCATCCCCTTACTGCGCAATTTCACCACTCATTTTCAGCAACAAATCGATATCTTGCAACAAGACTATTCCTCAAAAGAGCTAATAGCAGAATTCACCAAAAAAAATATAGATTTAGTGATTGTTTCTGACTACAAAAACAATAACAAACAGGTAAATAGCCTCTTGGTATACCAAGAGCCCTTAGTCTTAGCACTACCAGAACATCATCCAGCCAGTTCTCAGGAGCGCATAGATTTAAATACCGTGGTAGATTTACCCTTATACTGCTGCAAACGTTATCAAAATCCTGATTTGTACGAAAAATTAATCAGGGTAATGAGCCATCTATCCAAACCTATAGCAATGCAACCAAAATTACCTAATTTCCTCACCATGCTGATGGAAATCGCTATGGGCAGAGGTATGCTGTTATTGCCACAATCCATGGCACAGGCGCACATACAAGGAGCAGTTTATAAAAAATTGACGCTTGAATATGAAAAACAACTAGCTTTAGATATGCATCTGCTCTGGCATCAGTCAAATGATGACAATCCAACCATAAAATCAATGATCGAATTTTTACAAAAAAACAGAACAGAAACAGAATATATTGAATAAATGCATTAATTTATGTTTAAAAAAAAATCCGTATTGATATATTTTTAATATCAACAATTTCGTATTTCTCCTGCAATCATTTATTTATTACCATCACTGACAGCAGCAACAAGATTATTAGCTTGTGATTTTATCCAGATATGAAGTTTATCCGAATAAAAGCATGAGATAACTTATACACATAGGATAATAAATAATGACTCATAAAATGCCACAACGAAAACTCGGTCAACATTTAACCGTATCAGCCATTGGCTATGGTGCAATGGGATTAAGCGAATTTTATGGTGATATTGACACAGCACAGGCAAAAAAGGTACTGCATAAAGTTATTGAAAGCGGTGTAACGTTAATTGATACTGCAGACATGTACGGCCGGGGTGAAAATGAAAAACTTATCGGATCAGTACTGAAAACATTACCTGCTTCAGAACGGCACAATTTAACCATTGCCACAAAATGCGGCATAGATCGAAATAATACCACTGGCTACAGCCGCAACATCAATAATCAACCTAGCTACATCAAAAAAAGCTGTGACGAATCCCTAGCCAGACTGGGTATTGAACAGATTGATTTGTATTATATCCACCGTATTGATCCAAATGCTCAGATCGAAGAAACCATGCAAACCTTGGCTGAGCTGAAACAAGCGGGCAAAATTGCTAATATTGGATTATGTGAAGTTTCTGCACCTGTTTTAGAAAAAGCTTTTGCCGTTCATCCTGTGGATGTGATACAAACTGAATATTCATTGTGGACCAGAGATATTGAAGAAGAAATTATCCCTTTGCTTAAAAAATACAATATCGGACTGGTACCCTATTCTCCATTAGGGCGAGGATTTTTAACTGGACGGATTCAAAGTAAAGACAGTTTACCTGAAAATGATTTCCGTCGTACCAATCCCCGCTTTCAGGATGGTAATTTTGAGCATAACAAACGATTGCTACAAGTCTTAGAACCCATGAGTACTAAGTACAATTGCACCTTGGGACAAATCGCCTTAGCATGGTTATTGGCTCAATGGGAACACATAGTTCCGATTCCAGGAACCAAAAATGAAAAATACCTGCTTGAAAATAATCAGGCTAGCTTCTTGCAATTGGATGAAACTGATATCAAAACATTGAATGATTTGAAAAACAGCATTCAAATTCAAGGGGAACGGTATACACCTGAAGGAATGAAAGGTATCGTTTGAATTTAAAAGTAAAAATTCAACTCACTTAACTACCTAAACTTTACCCCACCACAGATCTTTCTCTGTGGTGGGGTAATACTTTTATTACTGACCAATAACCAATAAAGATTTAATTGCTTGCCGTTGATCCATCGCTTCGTAGGCTGCCTGTATATCCATGAGATTAAAACGCTGCGTAAACACCTTACCCGGTTGTATCTCTCCATTCAAAACAGCTTGCAATAACTGATTTTTATCGTAAGTTGTTACACTAGTAATCCCTCCACGCAACCCAACATTACGCCAAAAAATATCACTCCTTTGAAGGTCAGAGTCATGAGGTACGCCCACACAGCCAACAATCGCGCCTGGTCTGGTAATATGAATTGCCGTTTGCAAAGATTCTTGTGTGCCAACGCATTCCAACACAGCATCAGCACCTGAAAGATGAGTCAAATCCATTACCCTTTTGACAGCCTCTTCTCCTCGTTCCGGAACAATATCAGTCGCGCCAAATTCTTTGGCCAGTTGAGCACGGTCTGCATGACGACTCATGGCAATGATACGTGTGGCACCTCGCATTTTGGCTGCAATCACGCCACACAGACCAACCGCACCATCACCCATAACCACTACAGTATCCCCTTTTTTTACTTCAGCACTGGCCGCAGCATGGTAACCTGTAGCCATAACATCAGCTAATGTCAAAAGAGAATTCAATACCGAATCTGAGTAATCTTCAGGTTTACCAGGGATCTTAACTAATGCCCAATCTGCATTAGTGAAACGCAAATATTCCCCCTGATATCCACCATTACCCCCTTCTTCCTGATTCAGGCAATTACCATCAAATCCAGCTTTACAAGCTACACAATGTCCACAACCATGGGTAAAGGGGACAATAACAAAGTCACCTGCCCTAACGTGAGTTACCTCACTCCCTACTTCTTCTACAATACCTATAGCTTCATGACCTATCGTAGAATTAGCTTGACGCGAACTAATGCCCCTAAACCACCAAAGATCCGATCCACAAACACACGAACGAACAATACGAATAATTGCATCGGTGGGTTGCTGTATGGTCGGCTTGGGCATCTGACGGATTTCTACTTTGCCAGGGGCTACAAAAACGGCCACATTCATCATAACTTATCCTTTAGGGAAACAAAGACAATTTGCTGTCAGCTATCCTATAGCTTATACCTTAATAATATAATTGTATAGTATGATCAATAAGTTAAAAATAATGGTAATTTTTAAAATCGTGATTAGGACGTGTAAACATCAATTATCATTAACCAAGGGTACAAACAACGCTTTTTGTACACAAGTTTCCTGAAAACCTTTAGCGGTTTTATCAATGACCCATAAAAACTGAATACCGCCTTCATCTAAAGGCAAAACCATACGCCCACCGATTGCCAGTTGTTGCAACAATGGCAATGGCACTTCCTTAGGAGCTGCTGTGAGCATAATGCCATCAAAGGGCGCTTGCTGAGGTAAACCAAGATAACCATCTCCACAGACTAAACGCGCCTGTGACTGTAATCGTACTGCGCGTAAATTCTGCTTGGCACGCTCATGCAAAGACCGTATACGCTCGATAGAATAAATTTCTTTAATTTTTAGTGCTTGTAAAATAGCTGTCTGATAACCACATCCTGTGCCAATTTCCAAAATACGCTGATTAACATTAATTGGGCGTTTGGCAAAAAGTAACTGAGTCATGACGGCCACCGTATAGGGCTGGGAAATAGTCTGCCCGAGTCCCAACGGCAACGACATATCATCATAGGCTCGCGATCTCAATGCCTCTTCAACAAACAAATGTCTGGGTACAGTCACCATTGCTTCTAATACTTCTTCGCGCGTTATACCCATCTGACGCAAGCGCGCCACCATGCGTGCTCGACGTAACTCAAATCCGGTCCAACCCGCACCCTGACCCACTTTATTCACCACTTGATGTCCTGTACAAATGAATGGACACTTCCCATTTGTTGATAGTCAGTTAAATCCAAATTTATCGGCGTGATGGTTACATATCCAGCATGATTGTCGGCAAAATCCGTATCCGCTTTACTGGTATCGGCATTGCCTACACCGCCAATCCAATACATGATTTCCCCACGTGGATTTTTTGAAGGAACGATACAATGTTCATGATGACGTCGCCCAAGTCTGACTACCCTTATACCTTTTATTTCATTTTCCGAAACTGGCGGAATATTAATATTCCATAATACGGGCTCAGTTGGCAGCTCTCCACAAACTTTTTGCAATATAGTTGTTGCAACCTTTTCTGCTGTTCTCCAATATTGACCGCTTCGATCACACAACGAAAAAGCCAGAGAAGGAATTCCCATCAAATAAGCTTCCGTTGCAGCTGCAACCGTACCAGAATATAGGACATCGTCACCCATATTAGCGCCATGATTGATGCCAGTTATCACCAAATCAGGCTTAAAGTCTGCCATCGTATGCATAGCAACATGAATACAATCAGTCGGCGTGCCGTTGACAAAATAAAATCCGTTACTTGCTTGTTTAATTGTTAATGGACGATTCAATGTAAATGAATTACTGACTCCACTTTGATCACTTTCCGGAGCAACTACTCGTATTTCGGCAAATTTCTCCGCAGTTCGCGCCAGTGTTGCTATCCCCTCGGCCAAATAACCATCATCATTACAAATTAAAATTTTCATAATCATCCATTTCCAATTGCTGGTGAATCAACTTGATCATTCACCCCAAACAGCAACATTTATACCATAGATAGATATCGAGTTTTGGATTACCGATTAAACAACCACTCAAAACATGAGCAAACTAACATTTAAACCCTATTACTATCAACCTTACCTGTTACATTTGGGTACATAATAATTTAAGTAGCCATTTTTGCCGCTGCAACAACATCGGCAATCAATGCTTATTATAGAGTTTCCAGCATATTCTGGCAGCATCGATTTAAACAGAAACCCAAAATAATTATTCACATCATTGCTGTCTAATCACATTTATTAAATTCATTTCTTTACCATACAATCCGCCAACTATTCCTAAACAAAGCCTCCAAACAAAAAACACCCTCAAACCATTTTAAGCATGGCAAGCTTAATTATCCCAATGATTAACCCATATAAAAAAACGGGGAATAAATCTCCCCGTTTTCTCAAAGGTAAAGCTAAAATTATTTACCAATTAAACCCATAGACATGAGCAGTTCCCACCATGCAATACCAACAGTACAGTGAATAATCAAACTACCAAATCCGATAATCGCACCGACAATCCACCATGTTTTGGTATCGTTGTATCCGGCACCGAAAATAATCGGAGCAGCTGCACCACCATAGTGAGTCATGGCACCACCGTAGGCATTAGAGAATAACAATCCTAATGCCAGCAACATTGGGTTAGCTCCAGCTACGGAACCGACAGTTGCAAATACTGGAACCATGGCTGCTACATAGGCACCACCAGACGCAAACAGATAACGAATGGCTACACTCAGCAACAGGATAGATAGTAAAGCAAGGGTATTATGATCGCCAAAATTTAGATTAGCTTGCAAGGTCTCAGCCAACCAAGCGAAGAAACCGGCTTTAGTCAAAGTAGAAGACAAACCAATGATGCCACCGTACCAAATTAAAGTGTTCCAACCACCTTTATTTTTCAGGACATCATCCCAGGTAACCACATTGATAATTAACGCAGTAGCCATTACGCACAATGCTACAGTAGAGGCATCCATACCTAATTGTTTTGAAAAAATCCAGCCGCCCAAAGCCATGATGAACAGCACGGCCAGCATTTTCTCAGATTTTTTCATTGGACCCAGTTCCTGCAGACCTTTAGCTGAAATTTCTTTGTTATTCACCTTTTTCAGTTCAGGTGGATAACAGAAGTAGATCACCAAAGGAGTCAGTAACAGACAGATCAGTCCAGGTACAGCGGCGGCCAAAGCCCATTGACCCCAACTCAAATCAATCTTCAAGATTGGAGCCATCATAGATAAAGCCAATGCATTGGGCGCCATGGCAGTCAGGAACATGTAACTGGTGGTTTTAGTTACCATGTAGACATTGATCATCAAATAATGACCAGCCTTACGCGGACTCGTTACTGGATCAGAACCCAGCGCACTGGCCACACTGTTAATAATCGGAAACACAATACCACCAGCACGGGCAGTATTTGATGGCGTAGCCGGTGCAATCAGCAAATCCAGAAATACGGTTACATAGCCTAGACCCAGTGTGGTGCTACCCATTTTACCGATCAAGTAATAGGCGATACGTTTACCTAGACCAGTAGTGACAAATGCCGCACTCAGCGTAAATGCAGCAAAAACTAGCCAGGTAGTACCTGATTGATAGCCACTAAGCACTTGACCCATTTTAATGGCTTGTTCTTTTGGCACTGCTGTATTACCAATGGTCACTGCGGATGCAGCAACAGATCCAAGCAAAATAACAGGCTCAGAATAAGGTTTGAGCACCAAACCGACAATTGCAGTCAGGTAAAGACCAAACAATCGCCAAGCCAGTACAGGTAAGCCTTCCGGTGGCGGAATGAGAAAGATGATAAGAGGGATGAGAATTAAAACACCCAACTTCCACATTTTGGATTTATTCATAATATTATCTCAATAGTTCAGGCAAAAAATCGTATCTAGTTTAAATAGAATTCAATTGAAAATAAATAAATTTCAATCTTTTTTTAAATAGGAACGTTGTCTTGAAATTATATTTCAATTTTTTAACAATTGGGTATAAGAATTTTAAATTATTTAAATATATTTAAAAAATACTAGGACCCCTACAGTAACATATTTCAATCTGATCAATTACTCAATTTCATAGATATTTGACCTAATACAGATATTCATTAAAAACAAATATCTATATTAAATTATTGGGTGTATTGTTATAGATTTCCTAATAATAGCCACCATAAAACCTATTTGCTTTTAATCCAATATAGCGATAAATCATATATTTAAAGTAATTGATGATTTTATTAAAAAGTTAACAAATAAATTTATTTAACCTCAATACACCCTTCCCTAAAATTCCTGTTTATGTCAAATAATTCCCGAACATTTTCAGATTAATAAATTAAATTATTGATATTTAATGTAATTAAATATCTTGAATTACCTCATCCGCACATCAATGCACAGTATCATCAACTGGAAAATTATGATCAATACCAATCTATTTAATCTTGATCTTGTTTAAATAATTCAAAAATTTTTTTTGCAAGGTCAAATTTGCGGCAATTAATCTACATATCCTCAAAATTATGCTTAAACAACCTTCGATTCAGATGCAAATTTGCAACAGCCCCCCTTAATCGCCGTGTTGCAAAAACACCAGCAGTATCTAGCCAACCGCTAAAATATCAGCGCAAAAAAAATGAGCATAAAAGCTCACTTTTTTGCACAGAAACTTCAGGTTCAAATACCGCTACTGACCAGCCTTCACCTGTTGAAACAGTCGTACAGCCAATCTTACCGCATCCTGAGATTTTGGTGAAACCACAAAACTTTTATCCAAAATTTCTTTAGGTGGAAATATGCTCGGATCAGATGTTAAAGACTTATCCATTAATGCCTTAGCAGTAGTCGTTGCAGGCGCAAAGGTCACATATGAGCCATTTTTGGCAGACACTTTTGCATCCAAAGTATAGTTAATATACTTCAAAGCATTGGCTACATTTTGCGCATCTTTGGGAATCATAAAAGAGTCAATCCAGATACCGACTCCTTCCTTGGGCACCAATACCTTTAATTCCACTCCACTATTGGCATCTTTAGCACGCTTTTTAGCAATATTTAAATCACCGCCATACCCAGTTGCCACACAAATATCTCCACGAGCCATGTCATCGATGTATCCAGATGAACTAAAACGTTTCACATCATCGCGCACCGACTTAATCAAATTCGTGGCAGCTTTGATATCTTCTGGATCACTGCTGTTGGGATCTTTACCGAGGTAATGTAGTGCCAGCGGATACAATTCAGTTGGACTGTCAAAAAGAGAAATACCACAATTTTTCAACTTATGAGTATATTCTGGATTAAACACCAAATCCCAAAGATTATCCGGTAATTCACCCCCAAGGGCTTTCTCAACTTGAGTTTGATTGATCCCGATGGTATTAATCCCCCAAAAATAGGGCACGGCATATTGATTACCTGGATCAACCTTATCCATCATTTTTAATAAATTCGGGTCAATATCATTGTAATAAGACAACTGACTTTTATTAATAGGCTGATAAGCGCCAGCTTTAATTTCTCGTCCTACATTGGCAATCGACGGCACCACCAAATCATAACCGGATCGTCCGATTAGAATCTTGGCTTCCAGCGTCTCATTGCTGTCATAATAATCATAACGAACTTTGATATGATTATTATTTTCAAATGCTTTCACCGTATCAGGATCAACATAATCTGACCAGTTATAAATATTTAGCTGATCAGTGTGATTTGTCGTTTTCTGAACAGTCGCTGAATCTTTATTTGATGTACCAGCATCAGTGCAGGCAAACAATATCAAGCCCATGATGGCCGACAACATCCAAAACTTTTTCATCCATCTTTCCCATAAGTTTATACAGACTACCAAAGAAACATAACTAGCCAGATTTCTCCGGTACAGCCATCAATAATTCGACATTAAACTGTGAAATACCCTAGCATGCAAGAGTATTTGGCAAATTATTACAGTATAACTGATCTCATAGGGTACAAAACCAGCATAATATTCAAAAAATGAGACGAAAAGACCAATATAATCCATAAGCTAGCATAAAAGAGACGCATAGTGTCAATACATGCGTCATACTCATAAATAAACCATAATAATCTGCCGCCAAAATGATCTGTATGCGCTCAAATTCAAACTAGGCTGTAATAAGATCTATATTAAAGTGGTTGTCGCCTTTTTACTTGCAATAAATAGCCCTGTGTAACGTTGATACTGACATGACAAATTAAAAATAGCATGGCGCACACCAGCCGCAACCATTATCACGATCTAGCTTAATTTATCCGAGGAAGAATTGAGCTCGACTCATTTCTTAAAAAGCAGACACAACATAAAATAGTCACCATCTTCGCTGACAACTGGATCGAATGATTTTGCTCCAGAGTAGATTTAGCATAAATTGACACCATTCACTTTTGCTACAGCGTGAATACCAGCATCTGCCAGGGTTTTTAACATGATCAAGCCCCAGCCTTTTTGATTAACTATTCAGCTACAAACCAAACAGCTTCAAAACTGACTACCTAATCTGTCATAGCAACAATTCCTGCTGATTACACCAAGGATACAAAACTGCAATGCAGAGCATAAATGCGGCCATCCCCACAGCATTGCAACTTCGACCAAACCTTCAATTACTCATGCTCGGGCAAAACCAACTTACCTCTCACTATTCTGATTGGGGACTCGCGAAAATATACCGACAAGTAAAAATTTCAGCTAAACCATGAGCACTTCCCTTAAATAAGATCATTTATGGTGATGGCTTAGCAGCGATTTAATGGCTTTTTTTAGCAAACTGTCAAGCTCGTGTAATATAGAATCAGACATATTTCTTATCATCATGGCTCATGGGCGATAATCTGATTATCGTCAATTAAGCTACGCTCACAAACCTATTTCAGACCCAATCCTCATTGTCTTTTGTGATCGATAAAAACAAATTATTATTTATCTGCAACCAAGTACTTTTCATTAATTATTTAAAATACTTAACCACCAGTTTTCGCCATAATTCGTATTATCTTTTTAGGGTGTTCATTAAATTCATGCTTTTCCGGTTTTAAATCAATCGCCTGCCTAATCGCCTGTTCCAATTCAGCATCAGAGCATCCAGCTTGCAGTAATGGTTTTAAAGCGACACTATGCTCCTGTCCCAGACACAAATATAGCGTACCATCTACAGTCATGCGAACCCGATTACAAGTTGCGCAAAAGTGTTGTGATCGTGGAGTAATCAGACCCAAAGTAAATCGACCATCAGCACTTTCCCAATATTTGGCCGGCCCACCACCATAAATTCGATTAGATTTATGTAACTGATACTTCGGACGGAGATTTTCGATTAATTCCAACAAATTGAAATAATCTTGTTTCCAACCGCTTTTCCCCATTGGCATCACTTCAATTAGACGCAAAATAAACCCATTGGCGATACAAAAACCAACCATTTCCTCAATATCATCAATATTGACCCCCGGTAAGGCAACCATATTAATCTTGATTTGCTCAAACCCAGCAGCACGAGCCACCTGCAGACTATTAATGACCTGTTCATAACTATCCTTGCCTGAAATAGTCTGCACACAATCACGGCGCAAAGAATCCAGACTGACATTGAGCCGATTAAGTCCGGCGTGACGCAAATCGTACGCGAAGCGACTCAATTGCGTCCCATTAGTCGTCAACGACAAATCCTCTACCCCAGACAATACCGCCAGATTGGCCACTAGTTGAGACAAATTTTTGCGCAACAATGGTTCACCACCGGTTAACCGGAAACGCGATACACCTAAACGAGCAAAAGCACCAACAACCCGTTCTATATCTGCAAAAGACAGCCAATTTGCCGGTTTCTCAAACTCAGTAAACCCTTGTGGAATACAATAAGAACAACGTAAATCACATTTATCAGTCACCGAAATGCGTAAATAATCAATACGTCTATGGAAGCGGTCAATCAACATGTGTGAGATAATTGCCTTTTAATAGAGAAATCATTGTAGTAAAAGACAAAGTCTTGCAGCTATTAAGAAAAACCCATTTTATCCCAGAATCAGAGCAGAATCCAAATGCATTTTATTTCCACTCTCTGCCCAAAAAAACGAAAAACACGGCATAATAAAACTTTATTCAATTAACCATAGCAAACATGATTACCGTTACCTATTTGGCACGTTTTGCCGAAGAGCTGGGACTGACACAAGAACAGATCGATTTTAACTTTCCCGATAGCGATGCATTACTGACCCATTTACGCCAGCGTGGCGAACCATGGCAACAAGTGCTTGCGGGCGAAAAAGTCTACAAAATTGCTGTGAATAACGTTATCCAACATACCAACACCGAATTAAAAGATGGCGACAACATAGCCCTGCTGCCACCGGTAACAGGAGGCTAACTTGCATACACGCATCGTCATACAGACTGAAGAATTCAATCTGGCTGAGGAAATCTCACAAGCACAAAGCTATGCAGATGATATTGGCGCATTAGTGAGCTTTGTCGGACTCGTTCGCGGTAACGATCAGCCACAAAACCCCTTAAGCCATTTACATTTGACCCATATGCCCATAGTAACCGAACATGAGATCAGCAAAATTATTACCCAAGCCACACAACGCTGGTCATTAACCTATGCCTGCGTGATTCACCGCGTAGGAGAACTTGCAGTTGGTGCGCCAATCGTTTTAGTCCTCACAGCCAGCAGCCACCGGCATGATGCATACTTAGCAAATCGTTTCATCATGGATTTTCTAAAAACTGAAGCACCATTCTGGAAAAAAGAATACTATATTAATGGCGAGCAACGCTGGGTAGACATGAAACAAAGCGATCAGCAACATACCTTATCATGGCAATAAACTCTCAACTTGGAATAATTATTCTCGCTGGCGGACTAGGTAAACGTGTCGGAGGCGCCAACAAAGCATTAATGATGCTTAATGGGCAACCTATGCTTCAGCAGGTGATACAGCAAATCAAAGATAGCAGTGAACACATTATCATTAGTGCTAATCGTGATATAACATTGATCCAGCAATATGATTATCCCGTCTGCTCTGACTTACCAACATATCGTCACATGGGACCGTTAGCCGGCATCATCAGTGCAGCAACCCTGTTGCCACCTCAGATCGATTTCATACAAATTGTACCTTGTGATTTGCCTTTCATTACCAGCAACATCATCGAACATCTTTATCAGCAATTGCATCACCAACCTGAACTTCATATTGTCTATGCCGCCGACCCCAGCAAGCAGCATCCTATCGTCTGCCAAATGCGTCGTCATCATCTGACAAAAGTTGAACAGCAACTCAACAGTACAGGTAAACACAGCATGCGCTCAATCATCGAACCCTATCCACATAGTATCGTAACCTTTAACAATAGCATCCCCTTCACCAATTACAACAATAGCGCCATGTTTGCCAGCTGCGCTAGGGAGTAACAAACCATGATGGATTTTTATCAAGGTCAGCAGAACCTATTACAACAAGCCGGCCGTATCGTTGAAAGCGAAACAATTCCAATCGATCAGGCATCAGGTCGCATACTGGCGCAAACACTTAGTGCCAGTCTGGATGCGCCCGCTTTTAACAACAGCGCCATGGATGGCTATGCTATTTGTGGATTGAAATCAAAAGAATGGCAACTAATAGGTACTGTGGCTGCCGGGGACCCACAGCAAATCAAATTGCAGTCTGGTCAGGCCGTACGTATTTATACTGGAGCCCGAATTCCAGAAAATACCGATGCAGTTATCATGCAGGAAAATATTAGCATCATTGCTGATACTATTAAAAGCACTCAAATGCCCAAAGCTGGTGAAAACATCCGTTATCAGGGTGAAGAGCTTCATCAAGGAGATACCCTGCTGCAAAATGGTGCCTTTTTAAATGCACAAGCAATTGGATTAGCTGCTGCACAAGGAGCCAGACAATTACAGGTTTATCAAAAATTACGTGTCATTATCTTCACCACTGGAGATGAATTAGTCAGCGATAATAGCGATCGAAAACAAAACCAAATCTACGACAGCAATCGCCCCATGCTGTTCGCCGAGCTAAAGCAACACGCCTTTATCGAACCCATTGATGGAGGTATTTTGCCAGATGATTTGGACACCATCACCACTACTCTTGCTCAAGCCACGAGCACCAATCACAGTATCATCATTTCTGGCGGTGCCTCAGTCGGTGATCGCGACTTTGTTAAACCAGCAATCGCCCAACTCGGCCGCATCGAACAATGGAAATTAGCCATCAAACCGGGTAAACCCTTTGGTTGGGGTAGGATCAAACACTGTCAGATTATGCTATTACCTGGTAATCCAGTTGCCAGCTTTGTTACCTTCAAATTGCTTGGTCTCCCTGCACTACACAATGCAGCTGGTCGCCTCCAAACCGATGCACTGCCCCAAAGTTACCAAGCCAAAGCAGCCTTCACCATCTTGCCTAATCAGCAAAAACGCCGCCAATTTCTTCGCGGTACATTACGCTTTACGGATACTGGACCAGAAGTACAACCACTGATCAAGCAAGGTTCACATATGCTGTCTGGCTGTGTACAGGCACAAGTATTGATTGATATTCCTGGCGAAACAAACATTGAACCAGGCCAATGGCTAACGGTATATCCGATATAATTAAATAATCCAATTCCAGCCCAAAAGTCTGTTAAACAAACAGGCTTTTCTGGAATTTATCTGTTATCCACAATAGCTTGCAATATTGATCAAATTTATTAATCTGCTATGTATATCTTAGCTTAATAAAAATATAACCAACAATTTGGTCCTGCCTAACTTTTGCTTAAAGATAAAGTGATGCAATAAGCAAATCACAGCCAGAGTAAATTATTTAACTTCAAATACAGTAATAGTGACTGGGCGTCTATTTGATAGCTAATTCAACTACATTTACCGGATGAATATGCTAATCAAACGCATCGAATAAGAGCGCTAATTAACTCACCTTCATTGTTCAAGCAATGATCAATGCCACTACACCACTCAATAATCTCGACAATTAGATTAACAGCATATTTAACATATCAATATCTTGATCTGTCCGTAATTCTTTATCACCATAGGCTCGCACTTCTAACTCTCCCTACTAAAATCTGTTTACCCTCTAATTTTTAAAGTTTACCTATCAGACTGGCTTTTAAACTATTATCAACATCTGGATTAAATTTAGGTATAACACGAATGAGCGCACAAGCAATTAAAAATAGCCCCACTCACAATAGGTAAACACAGTTTTTATTTGCATGACTATTTTCCGAATTGACTGAATAACAGTTATACCCAAAGTATACAAATATTCCCTAACAACTAAATACAAAGCATGATTGCTTACTTTGTTACACATGCTAAGAAAGTCATTGCTTTATTCTACATTGACGCAAAATATAGATGGCGATGGCGATTAAAAACATCATTTGCACTGAATTATTTGAATAAAATAATTAATTAAAAATCATGATCCACTTTTAATCATTTATATGGTTTTAATATAATAGAATTAGTATTCATCATAATCATTAACCAAAATTTTATTATTTTTCTCCATCTTTCTAAATAAGACCCAATTCA
>CALYOS010000010.1 GCA_945267035.1 uncultured Neisseriaceae bacterium
AAGTTGGCACTTTTTTGACTATATGACCTTTATTTACTACCGCGCATCAGATCAAAAAAGTCAGCATTATTTTTCGACTGTTTCAGTTTATCAATAATAAACTCCATAGCCTCAATATCATCCATTGGGTGCAAGAACTTACGTAATAGCCACATTTTCTGCAAACGATCATTACTTACCAGCAATTCTTCGCGACGAGTGCCGGAACGGTTAATATTAATAGCAGGGAATAAACGTTTCTCAGCCATTCGACGATCAAGATGCAATTCCATATTACCTGTGCCCTTGAATTCTTCGTAAATTACATCATCCATTCGGCTACCTGTTTCTACCAAAGCTGTTGCAATGATAGTCAAAGACCCGCCTTCTTCAACATTACGTGCGGCTCCGAAAAAACGTTTAGGACGATGCAAAGCATTAGCATCAATACCACCCGTTAAAATTTTTCCTGAAGCAGGAATAACAGTGTTGTAAGCACGAGCAAGACGAGTTATAGAATCAAGCAAAATGACTACGTCTTTTTTATGTTCTACCAGACGTTTGGCTTTTTCCATAACCATTTCAGCAACCTGTACATGGCGAGTTGCAGGCTCATCAAAAGTAGATGAAACCACTTCACCACGTACCGAACGAGTCATCTCAGTGACTTCTTCTGGTCGCTCGTCAATCAAAAGAACAATTAATTCCGCTTCTGGGTAATTGGCCGTAATGGCATGGGCGATATTTTGCAGCATCACCGTTTTACCAGATTTTGGCGGTGCAACCAGCAAAGCTCGTTGTCCAAAACCAATTGGCGCAATCAAATCAATAGCGCGTCCCGTTAAATTTTCTCCAGAACGAATATCGCGTTCGAGCACAAATTGGCGATCTGGAAATAAAGGAGTCAGATTTTCAAACAGTATTTTGTGTTTACAAACATCTGGGTCATCTCCATTGATTTTATCCAGCCGCACCAGCGCAAAATAGCGTTCATTATCCTTAGGGACTCGTACACTGCCTTCTATTGTATCTCCAGTGTGTAAGTTAAAACGTCTGATTTGGCTTGGACTAACATAGATATCATCTGGACCTGCCAAATAGGAAGTATCCATGCTGCGTAAAAAGCCAAAGCCGTCTGGTAAAATCTCAAGAGTACCAGAGCAGGTAAACGCTTCACCTTGTTTCATTTTTATGCGCACAATAGCAAAAACAAGGTCTTGTTTACGTAAACGATTGGCATTTTCAATACCAAACTCTTCAGCTATGCCCAATAGTTCAGACACATGTAAATTTTGTAATTCAGAAACGTGCATAAATATATATGTGAATTTATTTATAGGAATTTCAGATAAAAATAGTCTTATGACTCGTAATGACAATAATTAACGAGTTTACTCGCATTGATCATGCAATAGATAAGCGTGATATTGAAAGTCGATTTGTTTAAATCTGCCACAAAGACATTAATCTTAGACTTAAAATTGATCTCTTTTTATAGAGGCAAATTTTATGACGCATTGGGACATAATGTCAAGCTATTATCTACATTTAGTTAATTACTGCCGCGCCAAGAATAACAGCACCAATCAAGCAGTACAGTTTATTTACATTTCATCCTCAGATCTGATTTGATTGAAAGCGCCTCGAAGGATAACTCAAAAGCATAACTCATCACCTAAGCAGCATATTCGGTTAAGTTAGGAATATTTTTTGTTATGGATAAATAATGATAAATGTATAATAATTGATATTCCTGATTAACTTTATATGCATTATAAAAATAAGTTCGTGGAAGTAAAGAAACCCATAGAAGTATTAAGTATCAAAAAGACAACAGTTTTAGTCAATATTCCACGAAAATGAATAAAATGAATCATTTATAATAAAAGAAATTAAAGCGGTTTAGCACATTAAAGTTACGTAGTAAATAATCACTTATTTTACATTTAGTTAAAATTGCATAAAAATCCACATGATGGAATATGATCACATGCAAACATGGTTAATATGCAAAACTAATGCCTTTACAAACCAAATGAAAACAGTTTTAACTTAATTGCATGCCCTCAACAAACTTAACGGAGCCTACCATATCAAATGATTTTTACGAGTGATAATGACTGATATAATTAACTTCCTGCTAACACTATCAGACGAATTATGAAAAAATTATCATTGAGCGTACTTGCATTAGCAACCCTACTTACTTTATCTGCTTGCAATGCAGCCGAAAAAGAACAAAAGGCCAGTAGCGAATCAACCGCGGCTTCGATAGCATCCTCTGCCTCTGAGGTAAGAGTTGAGGATCCTCAAACTGCTGGAGAAAAATTCCTCTCTCAGAATAAAACTGCAGCTGGAGTGCACACCACTGCTTCAGGTCTACAATATAAAATCAACCATGAAGGCAATGGCAAATCACCCAAAGCAACCGATATGGTCACTGTAGAATATGAAGGCCGTTTGATTGACGGAACAGTTTTTGATGGCACAGCACCGCACAATAACAAGCCGGCTACCTTCCCATTAAATGGCGTTATTCCTGGCTGGACTGAAGGACTGCAACTGATGAAAGAAGGCAGCAGCTATACCTTCTACATCCCTGCTGATCTGGCGTACGGCAATCAAAGCCCAGCCAGCATTATCCCTGCTAATAGCACGCTGATATTTGATGTCAAATTGATTAAAGTTGGCGAATAAGCCAGCAAACAAAGCAAAAAGCACTCAGAAATGAGTGCTTTTTTAATTTGGCTCCCCGACCAGGGCTCGAACCTGGGACCTGCGGATTAACAGTCCGTCGCTCTACCGACTGAGCTATCAGGGAATGAGGCGAAATTATAACGCCTATTTTTTTACTGTCAAGTCTTTTTATTCAACCTGATTGACAAGATCAGATAACAGATTAAGTTATCAAATAATTAAAAAATGGATGCCGGAATTTATGCATTATTTTCATTATGCCCCAAAATCATCGTACCTACCCCTTGGTCGGTGAATATTTCCAGTAATATTGCATGTGGTACCCTGCCATCGATAATATGAATATCACTAACACCATTAAAGGCTGCTTGCAAAGTTGAATTGATTTTTGGCAACATGCCTCCTTGAAGTGTGCCCGTATTAATGAGGCGATCAATATCTGCTGGAGTCAGTTTATTGATCAATTGGTTATTTTCATCCAGTACACCTTGAGTATTAGTTAGCATAATCAATTTTTCCGCCTTGAGGCATTCTGCCAGTTTACCAGCCACCACATCGGCATTAATATTGAATGCTTCCCCATTTTTTCCCACTCCTATTGGCGCCACAACAGGGATATAGCCTTGCTGTACCATCTGCTCAATTAATTGAGTATCAATACTTTCAATTTCTCCTACCTGACCAATATCTGTTTGATTCTCCAGAAGTAGTTTTTTTGCCTTAATGAAATGATTATCCCGCCCAGTAATGCCAACTGCATGCCCGCCATATAGGTTCAATAGAGAAGCTATTTCCTTATTAACGCAACCACCTAACACCATTTCAACAATATTCATGGTTTCGCCATCGGTAACACGCATTCCCTGAATAAATTGATTTTCTTTGCCAATTTTTTGCAGCATTTCATTAATTTGTGGTCCACCCCCATGCACAATAACTGGATGTATGCCTACCAATTTCAATAAAACAATATCTTTGGCAAATTGCTCTTTTAAATGATCTTCAGTCATGGCATTGCCACCATATTTGATTACCATAGTAGAGCCAGAAAAACGACGAATATAAGGTAAAGCTTCAGCCAGTATATTGGCTTTGGTATCAGCATCAATCCCGCTTAGCGTAGAGTAATCTAATGTCATAAATTATCCTTAGTTTATCTGTTATCATTCATATAAAATTTGCTGACGTGGAAACGATAGCCACATTAAACAAACATAGTGATTGAAAACAGAAGTAAAGTCTATGAAATTTATGTTGAATGTGTCTTTTTGCAAACAAGAGCCACATAAGACACTGAAATTGAATGATCATTCATTTTTTTAGCATAAACCAACTTTATTTCATGCCCAAAGAAAATACTTGCAAATTCACTTCCATGTTTAAACAAATTGATTAGGTTGATGGGGGTTAAATCAAGTTAGAAATTTTTTAAGATGTGGAGTGTACAGCTTCGACAATTGATTGAATCATTGATCAATCAATTGTCTTGACCCTATGACTCGAAATGAGCATCGCTATAAAATAGCAATTTGCTGTAAAGGCGTACTCACGTCGCTAAAGCTTAAGAATTAGACAAGCCGTTACTTGGTTTTCGCCACTGTTGGTAAATCTATAAAGTAACAATATAACCCCCTTTATTGCATATGTCATATTCAATTAGAGCGTTTTAAGGTGGGTGACATCTCTATCTAAGAAGTATCAATTTCTTTACTGCCCTGTAACGAGCTGTCCATAATCTTAATCCAATTTCGCGGACATACTACCATGGCTAAAAAAGGTTGATAAAATGGCTTGAGCCGCCACCTGATCCAAAACTTGTTTGCGTTTCTTGCCAAATACTCTGGCTTCACTTAACAGACTTTCTGCAATGACCGATGTCCAGCGTTCATCCACCCAATAAACCGGCAGATGAAAGCGCCCATGCAAACGGTTTCCAAAACGTCGACACAAAGCTGAGGCTTCATCGTCTCTATCATCAGCATGTGTCGGCAGGCCAACTACCAAAGCACTTGGCTGCCATTGTTTTATCAATGCGGCAATCTGAATAAAACGTTCATCATTGGTTACCGCAGTAATCGTTGTCAATGGATGAGCTGTAGCCAATTCTGCTTCTCCAACGGCAACGCCAATGCGGGCTACGCCAAAATCGAAACCTAATACCGTTCCTTGGTTTAAAAAATAGTTGCTTGACTCAGGCATGACCAGCCAACCCACTTAAATTAGCGACATTAATATTGAGCAGTTTCAGCGCAGCTTGATAACGTTGTTTATAAGGGATATCAAATAAAACTTTCATATCAGCTGGAACCGAAAGCCAGCTATTAGCTGCTAATTCTTGCTCAAGCTGTCCTGCACTCCAGCTTGAATATCCAATCGTTGCCAATGCCTTATTGACTTCATTATCTTGAGTTAAACCTATAATAATGTCACGTGAAGTAGTCATCGCAATGTCATCTGTTACCAACAGACTACTTTCCCATGATCCTGTAGGTGTATGTACTAGAAAACCCCGGTCAACTTGTACAGGACCGCCCATTAATACCCATTGCCCATGAAATCGTTCAGGCGTAGGAGTTTTTGCGGCGTCAAACAGCAGATCCATCATAATTGGTGATGGTTTATTAACAATAATTCCCATTGCACCATCTGCATTGTGTTCGCAAATGTAAACCACGCTTTCTCTAAAAAACTGATCTTGCATATCTGGCATCGCAATTAAAAAATGATTGGCCAGAGAAAATGAGTTAGCAGCAGTTTTCATCAATTCCATATTGTGTTTATCCAAATTAATAATTGCTATAATAAGAAGAAAGATGATGAGTTAAATCGGGTCAATACAGTGATTTCTCAAGTTGAATCTTTTTAGTTATAATTCTATCAATCATACTACAAGCTGTTAGATTTATCTCTATTCAATATGAATAGCGTACTACAATCAATCTTGGCTACAATCTTATTCATTTGCAGAAAGGCATGTTGTGTCCTTAACCAAACCAATTGTACTTCTTATTCTTGATGGCTTTGGTCATCGTACTGATGGTCATGACAATGCTGTTCTGCTGGCCCATACACCACACATTGATCAATACATAAAACAATACGCTGCTGGAACCATTGATGCTTCGGAACGAATGGTTGGGTTACCTATTGGACAATTTGGCAACTCCGAAGTGGGTCACCTGAATATCGGAGCAGGTCGCATTGTACCGCAGGATATTACACGAATCGATATGGCCATTGAGGATCATTCCTTATTACAAAATCCGGCATTGAAACAAGCCTGGCAGACCCCAAACAAGACGGTGCACTTGTTAGGGTTATTTTCAGATGGTGGCGTACACAGTCATATCGACCACCTATTTGCCATCATGGATGCAGCTTTAGCAGCTGGCATGAAAAAAATTGTTGTCCACCCTTTTCTCGATGGTAGAGATACCCCACCACAAAGTGCCCTCGCCTATCTGCAAAGATTAGAAGATTATATGCAACAACATCCACAGGTTCTTTGCGGTGCCATAACCGGACGCTTTTACGCCATGGATCGGGATAATCGCTGGGATCGGGTTGAACAGGCTTATAACGCCCTATTTGGTGATTGTCGCTATCGAGCCAATTCTCCCGTTGCTGCTGTTAAAGAAGCTTATGCTCGTCAAGAAACGGATGAATTTGTTCAGCCAACTTTAACTAACTCCCAAGCAATATTACAAGATGGTGATGCGATTCTGTTTTTAAATTTTCGTGCCGACCGAGCGCGCGAACTTACACAAGCATTAACTTTTGACGATTTTCATGGATTCGAACGTAAACATCGCATCCACATAGGCTATTTTGCTAGCATTACCAACTACGGAGCTCAATTTCCCAACCCGGTTATGTTCGATCGCCAGACAATTAGCAATGGTTTGGGCGAGTTTTTGGCAGCACAAGGCTTGAGCCAACTACGTATTGCTGAAACTGAAAAATACCCACATGTAACCTACTTTTTTAGTGGTGGTAGAGAAGAACCCTATATTGGTGAAGAACGCATCATGATTTCTTCACCCAAAGTAACCACATATGACTTGCAGCCAGAAATGAGCGCAGTAGGAATTACCGAAAGCATTATCGATAGTCTGGTTAATCATCGTCATGATGTTATTATCTGTAACTTTGCCAATGGAGATATGGTAGGTCATACTGGCTCTTTACCCGCGGCCATCGAAGCAGTAGAAACGTTAGATACTTGCGTAGCTCGCGTGGTGGACACAGCTTTATCCGTAGGTGGTGAAGTCATCATTACTGCTGATCACGGCAATTGCGAACATATGTATGATGATCAGAACCAGCAACCTCACACCCAGCACACCACCGAACCCGTCCCATTTATTTATATAGGTCGACCTGCCTCAATCGAATCAGGCGGTGCTTTAAAAGATGTGGCACCTTCCTTATTAACTGCATTGGGACTGACGCCACCGGCGGAAATGACTGGTCATAACTTAATCAAATTCGATAAACCATAATGAAACCAACTATTCGGCTAAGCCTGATTTTACTGCCTCTGATCAGCTTTTCCGCTTTGGCGGCCAAACCAGCTGCATCACCACCTTCCAATATTGATTTAAAAAAAGTACATCAAGCTATTTCTGCTGCTCAGATTCAAATTAGTAAGACGGCTACAGAGCAGAAAAAAATAGATGCGTCGATAACCCAAACCAGTCAACAACTCAAGCAGGCAAAAAAAGAGCTGGAACAGATAATAAAAGAGCAACAGCTGAGCATTAAACAATACCAGACTTTACAAAATAACCTCGACAAAACGCAAACTCGAATCGCAGAAACCAAAACCCAAATAGGTAGACTACTTAATGCCCATTATCGCAATAAACAACCTAACAGCGTCTATGTTTGGTTGAAAAAAGACAGCATTGATCAAAAGGGTCGATCACTGCAATACATACGATACTTCAATGCAGCCAATGAACAAGTCATCCAGCGACTACGGCAGCAACAGACCAATCTAGAAATGCAGCAAAAAGCGTTGACAAATCAGCGTCAACAGTTAGCATCTTTGCAGCAAAAACAACAACAGATTGTAAAAAAACTCCATAATCAGCATAACCAGCAACAAAATCAATTTAGTCAACTGGATCAACAGCTCTCTGTACAAAATAAACAACTGCAAACCCTTAAAGCAGACGAAAAACGCCTCAATAATCTTTTGAGTCGATTATCCGCTCAATCGACTACTCGGCGAACTAACCAAACCCAAGGTAAAAACACAACTAAACAACCCAGTATCCAGAGCAAACCCAAAATTCAAGTTGTCGTCAGCGCCGGTTCTGACGTCACTACTAACGCGGATAACCCTCCTGATCCTGATAATACTTCAACAGAAAACAGAAATTATTCGCTCACTTCTGAAGATATGGCATTACAAGCCACTGAAACCAATCAACCAAAAAGAGCAGCAGGATTGGCGCAGAAACAAGGTCGCTTACCCCGTCCGGTTAATGGCACCATTTCAGGAAAATTTGGCGAACAAAGACCCAATGGCGGCACATGGAAAGGCTTGTTTTTTTCCACTCCATCGTCCGCTGTTCGCAGTATCGCTAACGGTCAGGTGGTGTACGCAGCATTCCTGCAAGGCTATGGCAATACCGTCATTCTGGATCATGGTGAAGGATATTTAAGCATTTATACCGGCTTAGCTTCCATCAACGTATCCGCTGGAAAAACAATTAATGCTGGTCAGAATATTGGAATAAGTGGTAAATTGCCTGATGGATTGAGTGGATTATATTTTGAAATTCGCTATCATAATCAAGCCATGAATCCATTATCATGGATAGTTTGAAAATAATAAAGATGGATTACGTATTTCAAATATTCAGGTAAAATTAACTTTCTCAGAAATTTACACAATTATCTCGCTGATAATTTTTTAAAATATTAATTCTTTGTTGTTATCAGAAAGAGCATGAACAATAATGGCTAAATCAACTTTTAAAAAAGTAGTCTTGTATACCTTAGGCGCCTTTAGTGGAGCCCTTTTGACCATCAGCTTACAAGGCTATGCCAATGACAAAAAAGCAGATGCTTTACCCCTTCAATCATTGCACACCATGGCAGAAGTCTATGGTCAAATCAAAGCCAATTACGTTGAAGGTAAAACAGATGATAATATTCTGGAAGGCGCCATTAAAGGGATGGTCAACAACCTCGACCCGCACTCAGAATACTTAACCATTAATGATTTCTCAGACTTAAAAGAAAGTACCTCTGGAGAATTTGGTGGATTAGGGATGGAAATCAGTGCTGAAGACGGTTTAATTAAAATTGTGGCACCGATTGAAGATACACCGGCTGATCGTGCAGGTCTAAAAAGCGGAGACTATATCGTTAAAATTGAAAACGAATCCACTCGCAACATGACTGCCACTGAAGCAGTGAAAAAAATGCGCGGGAAACCCGGCACCAGCATTACCTTAACATTAGCTCGTAAAGATCAGCCACAACCTATTGTTGTGCATCTTACCCGCGCCATTATTAAAGTAAAAAGCGTGCGCTTTAAACTAATAGAACCTGATTACGGATATGTCCGCATTACGCAATTTCAGGAACATACAGTTAGTTTATTAGCCAATGCACTGAAAGAACTAAGAAAACAGAACAAACAACCACTTAAGGGCATTGTACTTGATTTGCGCGATGATCCTGGAGGTTTATTAAATAGTGCTGTGGGTGTTTCCTCTGCCTTTTTACAACCAGGTGTCAAAGTTGTCAGCACTAAAAATCGTGATAAGCAAGAAGGGATGGTTTTAAGAGCTGTTCCTAGCGATTACGTCATGAAAGGTAATGATCCACTGGATAATATACCTGAAGAATTAAAAACCATACCGATAACCATCTTAATTAACTCAGGTACAGCTTCGGCTTCAGAAATTGTTTCCGGGGCATTACAAGATTATAAGCGCGCGGTCATTGTTGGTACACAAAGTTTTGGTAAAGGTTCAGTGCAATCCGTGATTCCACTATCTAATGGTGGAGCCGTAAAATTAACGACTGCTCTGTATTACACTCCGAATGACCGTTCAATTCAAGCAAAAGGAATTGTACCGGATGTAGAAGTGAAAGATAAAAACCGTCAATTTGAAAGTCGTGAAGCCGATTTGGGTGGTCACCTAAGTAATCCTTTGGGGGGTAAAGAGGTGAAAAGTGAAACCCATATTACCGAAAAATCATCCCTTTATAACGAAGATGAAGTAAAACCAACGGACAAATCTTCTGAGCAAATACAGAAAAATGCTGAGACAAATCCTAAAGACAAGAAAAAGGAAGAAGAAGATTGGTTAGCACGACGCGAGCCCAATCCAGCCAAAGATGCTCAGCTTAAAGCCGCTTTAGATCTGGTTAAGAATCCAACTAAATGGAATCAATCCTTGGGGTTGGCCGCCAATAAGGCAGCTAAAGAAGAGGATAAAAAACCAAAACAAGAGAAAAAATCCAAAAAATAATTGGATTTTAAAAAGAACAGATAGTTAAACTATCTGTTCTTTTTTATCTGCATTTAATGTACGAAATCCATTTTACCGAATCTGCTTAGAGATTCAGATCTTACCTGCAAATTCAAATCACTTTACTATGACAAAAAAAAAGCTGCTACCCAAGTAGCAGCTTTTTTTACGGATACATTATTGCTGATTAAGCTCGTTAGCCAAATACAGCCAAGTTTCGATGACGGTATCAGGATTGAGAGAAATCGTTTCAATGCCTTCCTCAATGAGCCATTTAGCAAAATCGGCATGGTCTGATGGCCCTTGACCACAAATACCAATGTATTTATCCAGTTTGCGGCATGCCTTAATAGCCAAACTAAACATCACTTTAACCGCCGGATCTCGCTCATCAAAAGTACTGGCTATTGGTCCACCACTATCGCGATCAACCCCCAGCGTTAACTGAGTCATATCATTTGAGCCAATTGAGAAGCCATCAAAATATTTCAGGAATTGTTCCGCTAACACAGCATTAGTGGGTAGCTCACACATCATGATCAAACGCAAACCATTTTTACCACGTTCAAGACCATTATCCTTCAATGCACGAACCACAGCTTCAGCTTCTTTCAAAGTACGCACAAATGGAATCATAATTTCCACATTGGTCAGCCCCATCTCATCACGCACATATTTTAGTGCCTGACATTCTAGTGCAAAGCAATCCTTAAACTCTTCAGAAACATATCGTGCCGCACCACGGAAGCCCAGCATTGGATTTTCTTCATGTGGCTCGTACTTATTACCACCCAACAGATTGGCATATTCGTTTGATTTAAAATCAGACATACGCACAATCACTTTTTTCGGATAAACTGAAGCAGCAAGTGTGGCCACACCTTCGGCGATTTTATCTACATAAAAGCTGACAGGTGACTGATACCCAGCGATACGGTCGGTAATTTCCGCCTTCATTGCGTCATCTTGCTGGTCAAATTCCAGTAATGCGCGTGGATGAATACCAATCTGACGATTAATAATAAACTCCATACGCGCCAAACCAATACCATAACCGGGCAAATTGGAAAAACTAAATGCCAACTCAGGATTACCCACATTCATCATGATTTTAGCGGGGGCTTCAGGCATATTATCCAGAGGGATATCAGTGATATCTACTTTCAACAAACCTTCATATACATAACCGGTATCGCCTTCAGCACAAGAAACGGTGACATCAATGCCATCTTGCAAAGACGAGGTTGCATTGCCTGTACCAACCACTGCCGGAATACCCAACTCACGCGCAATAATCGCTGCATGGCATGTACGTCCACCACGATTGGTAATAATCGCGGAAGCTCGTTTCATCACTGGTTCCCAATCTGGGTCAGTCATATCCGTGACTAACACATCGCCGGGTAAAACCTTATGCATTTCATCAACATTTTTAACCAGTCTAACTTTGCCCTGACCAACCCTCTGTCCAATCGCGCGACCTTCCACCAAAACGGCAGATTTTTCGTTAATTTGATAACGTCGTAAAACTCGGTTGGATTTTTCCTGCGATTTAACCGTTTCTGGACGTGCCTGCAAAATATAGAGCTTACCGTCCTGCCCATCACGACCCCACTCGATATCCATCGCGCGACCATAATGTTCTTCAATAGTTAAAGCATACTTAGCTAATTCAGTAATTTCTTCTTCAGAAATGGAAAATTTCTTGCGATCTGCAACATCAACATCCACAGTCTGCACTGATTTACCGGCCTGAGCAGCATCAGTAAATACCATCTTAATGAGCTTAGAACCCATGGTTTTGCGCAAAATAGCTGGGCGACCTGCACGCAAAGTTGGTTTATGCACATAAAACTCATCCGGATTAACTGCACCTTGAACCACAGTTTCACCCAAGCCATAGGAAGAAGTAATGAATACCACCTGATCAAAACCAGATTCTGTATCCATGGTAAACATAACCCCAGACGCACCCTCATCAGAGCGAACCATGCGTTGTACACCAGCAGATAAAGCCACGGCTTCATGCGCAAAATTTTTGTGCACACGATAAGAAATTGCCCGATCATTGTATAAAGAAGCAAAGACATGGTGCATTGCTTCTTTAACATTTTCTAACCCACTGATATTAAGGAATGTTTCCTGCTGACCGGCAAATGAAGCATCCGGTAAATCTTCTGCTGTGGCCGAAGAGCGAACTGCAACAGAGATCTGATCTGTACCCGCATCAGCCACCATTTTTTCCCATGCAGTCTGAATATCCGCATCCAATTCAGGAGGAAATGGAGTTTCCATAATCCATTGACGAATTTGCTTACCTACACGAGCCAATTCCGCCACATTATCAACATCCAGTGCATTTAACTCTTGATTAATCCGTTCACTTAACCCCTCATAAGCTAGAAACTGGCGGTAAGCTTCCGCAGTGGTGGCAAAACCACCAGGAACACGTACCCCTTTTTCCGTTAATTGCGAAATCATTTCGCCGAGAGAAGCATTTTTACCACCAACGCTTTCAACGTCAGTCATGCGTAAATTTTCAAACCAGATTACATTTTTGCCGTTCATTTTGGGCATCCAGTGCATAGAGATAGCTGTTGAAGACAACCTATTTTAACGGCTCACATATAGAATGTCATGCATTTTCCCCTTACAAAAACTTGCCTATTCTTGATAACCATTGTTAAACAATATTAATAATTCGTTATGAGCAATTAACTACTAACATGAAATTATGCAAAATACACAATATCAAACCATATATTTTATATACTTTACTTTTTAACCTATTTAATACCGCCAAAACTTCATTTTTTTGATTTATATTGTTTAATTTACATAAAAAAACTCATCTTTATTTTTGCAACAGAAAAAAATTAATTTTTCAATAAAAAATGAATAAACTTCTTATTGTGGACTAACTTCATTTACAATTACTCCTTTGCTCCTAAACAATGACCACCTTCTTAATGCCATGAAACCAGTTCGCCATGTTTTTTTTATCTCCGATCGCACCGGTATAACTGCCGAAAGTATGGGATTAGCCTTAATCAATCAATTTGACAATATCGATTTCAAAAGAGCAACTTATCCATTTGTCGACACCATCACCAAAGCGGAAGAAATTGTTAGCCTAATCAATCGCTCGGCCACACACAGCGATGTGCGCCCATTGGTCTTTTCCAGTATCGTGGATGAAAATATACGTGAATTGATCAAGACCAGTGCCGGCTTACACATGAGTTTTTATGATGCGTTCATTGGCGAGCTCGAACATGAACTTGGTACCAAAGCCAACCACTCTATTGGTCGTACCCATGGTATGCACGATACCGAAAAATATGACAAAAGAATGGATGCCATTAATTTCGCTTTGAATAACGATGATGGTATTACCGATCGCGAACTCCAACATGCTGACGTGATATTAATGGGTATCTCACGCAGCGGTAAAACCCCTACTTGCCTATATCTGGCACTACAATATGGTATCCGTGCAGCCAACTACCCTTTAATACCTGAGGATTTAGAAAGTAGCGATCTGCCACGCATGGTCAAACCCTTTAAATCCAAGCTGTATGGTTTAACAATCGACGCGGATAGATTGCACCATATACGCTCTGAAAGACGTCCAGATTCACGTTATGCCAGCAAAGACAATTGCCGGCATGAAATTTTGACAGCAGAAGATATGTACCGACGTTTTAATATTCCCTTTACTAATACGACGCACAAATCAATTGAAGAATTGGCCGCCAGTATTATCCTTGCTGCCAAATTGCACCGGCGTATTTAATGATATTAACTTCTTAACTTTAATATGTCGTGTAAGCAAAACACTGCGCCTAGAGGTAAATCTGCGGTAAGCTTGACGCTAAATTGTAGTTAGATATATTTTTAAATGCTACTTTTGATTGAAAAGAATTATCTTTAGCTTTAATTATGCCTGAGTAAGCCAATTTTATTTGATTAACTTTTCGCGAAATCCACTAGTTAAATCTACCAAAGAAATAGTCGAATTAATGGTAGAACATGCTAATAAGCTTAATTGGCATATTCAAACTTATCAATTTATAGTTGTTCTACTTAACCGCCTTGCCCAAAGAGAAGCTGAAGTAGATAAAGCAAAAAAAAGCAATATCAACCCTCGAAGAAAGTTTTGCTTTGTAGTCAATAGTTATATTCTTGTGCAATGCATCAAGATTTTAGTTTTTTCCTTATCTTCTGACTTATCCTGCGTTTTCGAGGACTCATAAATTGATTTAAACTCATTGTTTGTTATGTACTCAAGCTTGCGAAATCCGTCTATTTTCCTATCACCTATAGAATAGTTAAAACCTCCGTTCAATTCTTTGAAATCCTGTATTATTTCACCATCGCTATCGGTAAATTCTACAAAAAGCTGGTCATCTTTTTTTAGATATTTAACGAATAAAACTGCTTGACCAACTTGGGGGGCATAATCTTGGTCTATACCATTCCTCATTTTAGCAATTTGGTAGTCAATATCACATTCCCACTCCCCAATTAGCATGTCTTCGGTTACTTTCTTTTCTTCACACCCGGTTAAAACAAACCCAATTAATCCTAGCAATATAACTCTCTTCACAATATCTCCTAAAATTTTATTTTTGCTAATGTTGTGAGTTTTAATATTTCATATCCATGATAATTTAGACGAATATTAGTCGACATTGACAAAGCGCGTTCCTTGTCGCCTGAATGACTGCTCATCTCATTAACTACTTGCTGTTAGGCTTCTTTCACTGCTGTCCTAATCATTTTATTTTCGTGATCTATTGATCGTTTACTCACTTCAACTCCACTTGCTAAGTTTTATGGAGCAAAATTTCATTGTATTTTGATTTTAACCTTAATTAGAATTGATTTGACGGTTGCTGCATACTCGTCTATTTGCCTGATATTCAATACAGCTTGCCATCAGTCATCCCTATTTCTGGCTTGCCACCCTCATCGAAACGGTACATTGAATTGGCATCTATTAGCCACACATTTTACCAGCAACAGCAATAGTCGCTGCTTTGGCCAGATGCCGTCGTGTAAGCTGAAGCTCCCATCATTGGCTGCTGCGCCATTTGTAACGATTGATGCCTGCATCCCTACTAAGGTGTCAAAGCGGTTGTTAATGCTGCTGCATATAACTATCTTGCTAATGGAAACCACTCAGAGCTTTTATGCTTGACTTTTTAAAAAGTGAATGTTCAGTATGATTTGACTAGTGCTTTTTCTGGAATGCGTGGATTCTTTGATCGCTATTTATACAATGTATAATCTACTTTTCCTGTTTGATCTAAGGGAAATAAACAAATTCGTTAGTTTCTGCAAATTGTTCATCAGCCCCTATCACTATCCATGCTTATCACTTTGGACATTAATTGAGAATTATAATGCTAGTGCTCCATTAAGTGAACAGATTAAAAATAATTACGAAACTATTACTAAGTTTGAATTAAAAAAAGTGGAGTTGTAATATGAATTTAAAAAATAATATAATAGAAGTTAAAGCCTATAATTATAAAATAATACAAAAATATATTTTATATAGTATCCCGATTCTTATATTAGGTATTTACATATCTAGTTTGTTAAGTTCCAAAATTATACTTTGGGGCAATATGTTGATTTTTGGAACTATTTATTGGGGAGTTATAGAACTAGTTCAAAAAAAAGAAGTAGCTATATTTTTAAATGATATGGAATTAAAGATAGAAGATGAAAAGATACCATGTTCGGTTATAGAACATTATTATCTAACTAAGGTAACCAATGAATTATTAGGATTAAGAGTAAAAACTAAAGAAAATAAGATGTATATATACTTTACCGATTTAGAAAACAAAAAGTTATTAATGAAATATTTTAATTCTAATAATGTAATAGAGAAAAAGAGAGTAATTGATAATTATATTAGATTATTTAGTGTTGTGATTTTTATTTTAGTTATTTTACTCTTATTTTCAATGATGTTAATTCTGATATAACAATATTATTTTATAAAAGCTATGAGTAAAGTTTATATACCCAAAGATACCTATCCAGTTAGCACGTAATAGAACTCTTTTAATTTTATTTTTTGACTAAGAAAATTTTCCAGATCGTTTTTAGTTATTCAAATGTATAATTCTCTGTTAAATTCATTGTTATTTATCTTTCACAACATAATTTATAAATACTTGATTATAAGATTTAATTTTACTCAACAAAACACACCAATAAAATTCTTATAATCTTGTTGGCTAGGATTAATTTAAGCGTATTTATTATTTATAGTTAATTGGAAAACCGTAATCCTATCTTTAATAACTCAGCAAGAAAACACATATTGATAAACCTAGACTATTTGAAGTTAAGTTATTTTAATTTGTAGCAGCCCAAGCCTTATCGGCACTTGATGCGACCGCCTTCATCGCTGCATTTGACCCATTTTTTTCAGGTCAACTTACGCTAACCAGGGGATAGATCTAACGGCATAACTTTATTTACCCCCGCGAACCTTTTCCCGCCACTTGCCAGACGATCTTAACGGATTAAGGCTTATGGCATCATGACAAGCAGGCAGATGATGAATGCCAGAAACATAATACGAAATGCTTATCAAAATTCAGAGAAAATTTCGAAAATAGATCTAAGTTAGTAAAATGATTCATTATTTTGATTGAATTTTACCTATTCCTGCACCTCAATCTTTTCTTACAGTTATATAGTATTCTGAAATTAAAGTCATTTTAGAATTTCGCCACATTTTTAATTGTTGTTGTTATTTAATTGTTCAGTTCATTGTCTTTTCTATTGGTAGCTACTTAGATGATGAGTGAATTGGATAGGCCATAAAGGAAATATTGGGTGAATTATGTATGAAGATATATTTAACTGGCTTAAAGATCGCGGCATTACAGAAGTTGAATGTATTCTCCCAGATATTACCGGCGTGGCACGTGGCAAGATTATTCCTAAAGATAAATTTATCTCTGAACCAGAAATGCGCTTGCCGGAAGCGGTATTGTTGCAAACGGTGACTGGTGAATATCCGCAATCTTCTCTGCTGGACACCACCGATGCAGATATGGAGTTGAAACCAGACTCTTCTACTATCCGCTTTGTCCCTTGGGCTCAGGATCCAACAGCATCAATCATTTTTGATTGTTATTCCCCACAAGCTTTACCGATTGAAACCGCACCAAGGAATGTTCTTAAGCGTGTGTTGAAACGCTTTGAAAATTTAGAATTAGAACCGATTATCGCTCCGGAAATGGAGTTTTATTTAATTTCGCCAAATCCTGATCCAGATGTGCCTTTAAAACCTCCGGTGGGTCGTACAGGCAGGATTGAATTTGGCCGACGTTCCTATGCAGTGGATGCGGTTAATGAGTTCGATCCGTTGTTTGAAGAAATTTATGATCATTGTCATGCACAAAATTTAGAAGTGGATACCCTGATTCATGAAATTGGTGCAGCCCAGATGGAAATTAATTTTTTGCATGGTCATGCATTAGATTTGGCTGATCAGGTATTTTTATTCAAACGTACGGTTCGTGAGTCGGCATTTCATCATAATATGTACGCAACTTTTATGGCCAAACCAATGGAATGTGAACCAGGCAGTGCGATGCATATTCATCAGAGTTTGCGCAGGGCCAACGGTCAGAATGCTTTTAGTAATGCTGATGGTTCACCATCCGATCTGTTTTTTTATTTTATCGGTGGGCTCCAAAAATATTTACCGCAAACGATGCCTTTTTTTGCTCCCTATGTTAATTCATTTCGCCGTTTAACCCGCTATACTGCTGCCCCGACCAATGTGGAATGGGGATATGACAATCGCACGGTTGGTTTAAGGGTTCCTCGTGCTGCTGGTCAATCCAGACGTATTGAGAATCGTCTTGCGGGGGTAGATGTCAATCCTTATCTGGCCTTTGCCTGCTCTCTAGCCTGTGGTTATTTGGGTATTAAAGAACAAATCGCCCCCAATTCACCTATGAACACCAGTGCTTACGCTTTACCCTATCAATTTCCCACAACGGTAGAAGAATCGATCGAGCGTTTACGCCAATGCGAACCCATTTATGATTTATTAGGCGAACGATTTGTAGAACTGTATATTGCGGTTAAAGAACAAGAGGTATCGGAATATTTTCGTGTTATTAGTCCGTGGGAACGGAAGTATTTATTACTTCATGTGTGATTGCTCAATATTGAAAAAACATCTCTGCACATGCCAATAATCTTATAGCAATAATCTATGCTCAATATCATGGTTTATAAGGTTTGGGATAAACAGAGTTTGAATAAAGCAATAGTTATTGATCTTGAGCACATAAGGGCACGGCTTTAACGCCAAGAATATTGGTTGCCAATCGACTTTTTGCCTGATCTGGAATCAATGTTAGCGGGATATCGCGTTTAACCAATACCAGACCATATACAGCAGCCAAATGTGGCCACCATCGGTTTCCCATCAGTTCAATGGTTTGATGATTTTTACCGTAACAGCCAGGTAAACCATAACCTAAGAATTGACCTTCTGTGAGAAAAAGATGATGTTTTTGCATTAGAGAGGCTACCTGAGCAGCAGATCTGGGCTGCCAATTGTGTAGATTGGACTGACGGCGGTAAAAAAAACGCCAATAACCCCTACTGTTCAGTCCGGTTAATAGCAAAGATCCCCCTGGCACCAAGATTCTGGTTACTTCTCGTAACACATCCTCTGCGTTGATCAGTTCATCCAGTCCATGAGGCCAAATCAAGGTATCTATACTTTGATCTCTCCATGGCAAAGCGTGGACATCGGCAATCACTGTCGTGTATTCAGTATTAGAATGATGTTGAATAATATATTGGGATTCAGTAGCGAAGATCTGTTTGAATTGCCAGGAAGTGAAGCCGACCTGTAGGATGGTTCCAAAACGCAGATTAGTTAATTTTTGTTGTAAAAATTGTTGCTCCAATTCAGAAATATAATTTCCGAAAGCATTCTTGGCTAACCAGTTTTGCAGACCGCACAAGAGCATGTGAAACCTCACTTTCAGTTGCTTCTGATACCAATCAATATTGTATTTGTCATTTTATTATATTTTCATGATTACTGTAAAAATAGATATTTATCCTTGACCACGAGCGCCATCATATTTAAAATTAAGAGGATTTTGCACAAATTTTACGGTAAATCGAATGGCTAAACTGAAGCATATGGTACTGGCAATATCCAGTTTGGTGATAGCTCCAAACTTATCTTTTGCCCAATCTTACACCAGCAATGGTATTGGATTGGCAATGATGAATTTGAAAGCAACCACACTTAAAGGCAAGGCTAGTTCATCTCATGATATCTGGGCGCGTATTCGCCAAGATTTTCGTATGACTGAAGTCAACCCAGAAATAATCCGCAAACATGAGTCATATTATTCAACTCATAGTGCTTATTTCAATCGTACGGTTGTGCGCAGTCAACCTTATCTCTTTCATATTGTTAATGAAGCTGAAAAACGTCAAATGCCTGCAGAAGTGGCTTTGTTGCCATTTATTGAAAGTGCCTTTGTAAACAAGGCCAAATCTCCGGTAGGCGCTTCTGGTTTATGGCAATTTATGCCTAAAAGTGGACGACAATATGGGCTGGAACAAACCAATCTGTATGACGGACGACATGACGTCTATGCAGCAACTGATGCAGCCTTGACCTATTTACAATACCTGTATGGTTTGTTTGGTGACTGGTCTCTGGCACTGGCTGCATACAATTGGGGCGAAGGCAATGTAGGCAAAGCGGTCAAACGAGCACAACTGGCTGGTTTGGATCCAACCTATGAAAATTTGCGCATGCCTAACGAAACACGCAATTACGTACCGAAATTATTGGCTGTTCGTAATATCATTGATAATCCAAAGGCTTTTGGTATAGATTTGGTTTCTGTACCTAACCGTCCTTATTTTGAAGCCGTCACTATCGATCAACCAATCGACATCGATACAGCTGCACGTCTGGCTAATATTTCAACTTCTGAATTTTTAACCTTGAACCCCAGTTTCAAGAGTCCGGTTTTCATACCTAAAGAAAACCGTAAAATGCTGTTGCCGATTACTGCGGTAAATACTTTCGAACGCAATTATCGTAAAGCCGATAAAAACACCTTGGTTTCATGGAATATTTATAAAGCCTATTCCAACACCAATATTGCAGATTTGGCAGCTAAATCTGGAATGAGCACGGCTGAAATTAAACGTTTGAACAACCTGACGTCAAATACTGTGCCTGCTGGACGCAGCTTGCTTTTAAGCAAAAATGCTGTCAATGCTCAAAGTCTGGATTCATTTAAAAACAGTGACGATGATCCATTGCTGAATATTGCGATGTCACAGCCAGTATTACCCGCCGGTACCTTTGCTACTCGTAGTAACACCAATACCACAACAGTACAAACCACTACCGTAGCGGTTAATAACACTGCTCCAGTGGCACCTGTTGTTGTGGAAACGAATCGTGATCGCTTAGCTGTTAATCAAACAGTGGTTGTCGCAAATAGCAATAGCTTAGCTTCTAAGCAAGGTGTAGCAGTGGTGAACAATACCATTACTGTGGCCAATAACGACACTGTCAAGTTGAACCAACCGTTAGACAATTCCGCTAATGATAAGTTGATGAATGTAGCTTTGAGCAAATCTCAGGACAGCAGTACTGTTGAGATTACTGCTCCGGTAGGTTCGAATGATGATGCATTGATGGCGCTAGTTAACACCGATGATCTGCAAAAAACTGCTGCGGCATCTGTGCAGCGGGTACTGGCGCAGACTGACCGTGAAGAAGCGCAAGCTATACGGGTTGCTGATACACGAAGTGTTAAAAATACTTCACGCGCACCAATTAATGTTGCAGAAAACCGCAAGGAAGTTCATAAAGTTGTGGCTGGAGATAGCTTATTCACCATTGCACAGCGCTATCATGTCAATGTCGCTGATCTGGTTACTGCTAACAACTTACGCGGTCACAACATTCAAGTGGGTCAGGTATTAAACATTAAGGGTGGTAGCAACAATAAAGGTGCTCGCTTTGTTACCGTTGCTGGCAAAGGCAGTAAGTCTAAACCAACCGCTGCCAAAGCCACCATTCCAGCCACTTATACAGTAAAAAAAGGTGACACGTTAACCAGCATTGCCAAAAGCCTGAAAATTCCGGTGAGCAAATTGCAAAAAGTTCACGGTAAACAGGTACTGCGTCCGGGTC
This sequence comes from uncultured Neisseriaceae bacterium, assembly GCA_945267035.1. Taxonomy (GTDB): domain Bacteria; phylum Pseudomonadota; class Gammaproteobacteria; order Burkholderiales; family Neisseriaceae; genus Snodgrassella. The sequence continues at coordinate 21,409 of CALYOS010000010.1, forward strand.
AGAAACTTAAAATAACTGGTTTATAACCGGATCAAATTGATTGTTTTTAAGCCAGTGCTGATGCACTGGCTTTTTAATTTACTGCTCAACTTTCTTGGGAATAAATATGCATGCTGTTGCAGCGCCCATAACCATAATCATGCCAAGCAAAGATTGCATCGTAACAGACTCTTTTAATAAGACAACAGCCAACACCACGCCAAATACTGGCTCCAACGCCAGAAATATACCGCTGATACTGGCGGATACCGTTTCAAGCCCTTTATTCCAACACCATGCGGCCACAAGACTACATCCAATACCTAAATAGATGATGGCGCCAACTCCCTGTCCGGAAAATTGCATCTGCCATTGCTCAACCAATGGAAGCATCAAGGGTAAACCAAAGAGAGTTCCTGTTTGTAGGGTTAAGGCAGTATAAATTTTGACGTTCATCGATCGCATAAATTTCTGCGATAATCGAATCCAGAAAGCCATAACTATGGTTGAAGAAAATACCAAACCACAGCCAAGCAATGAGATGCCATCATGGCTCTGTTGAGGCTTCCCCACTACCAGCAACACGCCAATAAAAGCCACTATTCCCAGTATAAATACGACTACCGGTGTTTTCTCCCGAAAAAAAAGCAATCCGACCAATACAATGATGATGGGTTCCATGCCTATTATTGTCACAGCACTGACTGCGGGTATGAGTTTTAGTCCACTAATCTGTAATAGATAAGTGACTGGATAGGTCAGCAACCCAAGGAGAATAATTTGAATCCATTTTTGTCTCGACAGTGAATTTCCGTCTTTAACATAGTGATAACTTATTGGTAGTGTAACAAGCGTAGCCAAAAGCAACCGAAATAGAACCACTAAAACAGGATCTATCATGGCATAAGCCAATTTGGTTGCGATAAATGAGCTTCCCCACATAAATGATGCAATGAGTAAATAGTGCATAAATAATTTGCTATATATGTTGATTTAAAATGATACTATATGGATAAAGCTTAATTCCTAGGTTCACTTAATTATCCATACCTTGTTGAAAGATCGATCTATCCATCAAAACCATCTTGCCCGCATGTTGTCTAGCTGAACAAATGTGTTTATTCACGCACATTATCTATAACAAATATAGTCGCGTCTACTCGTCAAAACCTCTGCTCATTAATTTGCTATGACTAAACTATGACCCACAAGCTAAACCTTCAATTAGCTCATCAGTATGCAGGTAATTTAACGCGATCCAATTAGCCATTCTTTTTAGTTTCATCACGTTCGTTTCCACAATCGATATTCTTTGCTGAAGCTACTCTTGTTAACCTTCAATTTTGTGTTGCTAATTTAGCTTGGCGGATAACGATTAAAATTTCTATTTTAATTTGCATTTTGAATGATTTTTAGTTGATCATTATTTTGTATTGATAATCTTATAGTTATATTTACAGCCATGGGAAATGGCACTCTATTTTTTTAGCTGCTAAAATTGAACTATATCACCTTGAAATTTGCTCAAACTTGTTTAACCATAAGATTTAACATTATGCTTTATTTTAGTATTAATAGTAGTAACAATCTGCATCTGGGTTTTTTGGTGTTGATGGATGAAGATGATTCTGCTTATGCCGATGGCGCAGTGGGTTATTATGCGATTAAGGCTCAGGCAGACGAAGCCGATCAAATAGCTTGTGCTGCTGAATGGCGAATTTTGTCAGGTTTATCGCAGCAAGCAGGATTAAAATGGCATAAAAACCATGATTATGTTCAATTATGCAATGCAAACAATGAAATCATTGGTCAGCTTCGTCAACAATACTTGATCTTACAAGGTCAGCATTTTGTGCTTAATGACTTAACTGGCACATTATAACAATCCGAGAAGTTCCATTTCCTACAAGGATAATCATGTCTACTCCCGATTTACTGCCATCAAAAAAACAATTTGCGTTTTTAGTAACCAAAAGGTTTTTACCATTATTTGGAACTCAGTTTTTCGGAGCTTTAAATGATAATCTATTCAAAACCACCTTGTTTGTTTTAATCAGCTTTTATGGTTTAGGTAACAGTTCGTGGATATCTGGCAGCCAAATGTTGAACATTGGGGCCTTACTGTATATTCTGCCCTTTTTTCTGTTTTCTGCATTATCCGGTGAAATTTGCAATAAGTTTGATAAGGCTATGGTTGCCCGCTGGATCAAATTCGCAGAAATTTTTATTATGCTATTGGCTGTGTTCGGCTTTGTGCATCAATCGTTATTCGTTTTATTGTGCTCATTATTTCTAATGGGTACACACTCTACTCTATTCGGACCGCTCAAATATTCTATTTTGCCGGAATATCTGGAGGGTCATGAATTACTCAATGGTAATAGTCTAATTGAAAGCGGTACTTTTCTAGCCATTTTGTTTGGGCAAATTTTAGGCACGTTGTTAGCCGGGGCACATATCTATGTGCTGGCAACGATTTTGATTATTATTGCGCTGCTTGGTCAATTGTCCAGCGTGCAAATGCCCCGAGTGCCGGCTCAGTTTCCGCAACAAGTGATCGAAATAAATATTGTACGCAGTACGTCGCAACTATTGAAACAGACTTATCAGCAAAAAAATGTCTGGATGTCGATTATGGGTATTTCCTGGTTCTGGTTTTTAGGATCGGTTTATATCACGCAATTACCGACATTTACCCGACTCAATCTAGGCGGTAATGATCAGGTGTTTAATCTGCTGTTGACCCTTTTTTCCGTTGGCATCGGTATTGGTTCTATTCTTTGCGCACGCTTAAGTAAACATAAGCTGCATCTGAGTTTATTGGTTTTCGGCGCAATCGGTCTGACCCTTGCCGGATTATTATTGGTATGGCTTAGCCCCAATTCACCAGTAACTGAAATGGCCAACATCAGTAGCTTCTTAGGACGCCCAAATGCCTGGTGTATTCTGTTTAGCATTATTCTGATCGGTTTTTTTGGGGGCTTTTTCTCGTTACCATTATATACATGGTTACAAACAGCCAGTACTGATGATTTCCGTTCCCACGCGATCGCTGCCAATAATATTATTAATGGTCTGTTTATGGTATTGGCTTCGATATTAAGTGTGGTTTTAATCTGGTTGTTTGATAATATCAATGTTCTTTATTTTATTGTTGCCATCGGCAATCTGCCGGTGTTGTATTATTTATGTCGTAATAAAGAGTTACGTATTGATTTCATGAGATTTATTTTACGCAAACATTAAAACGTTTACTTGTCTGCATTGGTATAAAAGATTGAAATTGGTATAATCAATGTTTGCTTTAACTTTGTGTGATTAAGTTATGGCTTAACTTTTTTTATTTCTGTTTCAGGCTATTGCATCATGTCAGATAACGATATTATTCGTATACGCGGCGCACGCACCCACAATCTTAAAAATGTCGATCTGGACATTCCTCGGCATGAACTTGTGGTGATTACCGGACTTTCAGGAAGTGGCAAGTCATCGTTGGCTTTTGATACGCTTTACGCGGAAGGTCAGCGACGTTATGTTGAAAGCCTGTCTGCTTATGCCCGTCAGTTTCTGCAAATGATGGAAAAACCTGATGTTGATCTGATTGAAGGTTTATCACCGGCTATTTCAATTGAACAGAAAGCGACCAGTCACAATCCTCGTTCTACTGTAGGCACAGTTACAGAAATTCATGATTATCTGCGTTTGCTGTACGCACGAATAGGGACACCGTATTGTCCAGAACATAATTTGCCTTTAACCAGTCAGACTGTTTCGCAAATGGTGGATCATGTATTAGCTTTGCCTGAAGATTCACGAGTGATGATATTGGCTCCTGCTGTACGCGGTCGTAAAGGAGAATTTGTTGATCTGTTTGCCGATTTGCAGGTACAGGGCTTTGCCAGAGTGCGGGTAGATGGCGAAGTTTATGCTATAGAAGAAGTACCCAAGCTGCAAAAAAATATTAAGCATGACATCGATGTGGTTATTGATCGGGTTAAGGTACGTGCCGACATCAAACAACGTCTGGCCGAAAGCTTTGAGACTGCCTTGCGCCATGGCAATGAACGTGCCTTAGCTGTGGAAATGGACAATGGTCAAGAACATTGGTTTTCCGCCCGCTTTGCCTGTCCGGTTTGCTCATACAGCTTACAAGAGCTTGAACCGCGCTTATTCAGTTTTAATAATCCAGTTGGCGCTTGCCCCAGTTGTGACGGTCTAGGTAGCCTGGACTATTTTGATCCGGAAAGAGTGGTCATGCATCCAGATCTGTCTTTATCCGGTGGCGCCATCAAAGGCTGGGATAAAAGAAATACCTTTTATTTTCAAATGATTCAGTCATTGTCTCAACATTACGATTTTGATGTAGACACCCCATTTAATCAACTCAGTGATAAAGTTAAAGAGATTATTTTGTATGGTTCTGGTAAGGAAGAAATTGAGTTTACCTACCTGTCAGAACGCGGTACTCGCTTCACCCGCAGCCATCCATTTGAAGGCATTATCCCCAATTTAGAACGTCGTTATCGCGAAACAGATTCGAATACGGTACGCGAAGAATTAAGTCAGTATCAAAGCCATCGTGCCTGTCCGGCATGCGGTGGTGCGCGCTTGCGCCCAGAAGCTCGTTATGTGTATGTGGGCGAAAAACCGATTCATGAAATCAGCGCTTGGCCGCTGACCGCTACCTTAAAATTCTTTGAAGATTTAAATCTCGAGGGTAATAAGAAACAGATTGCAGAAAAGATTTTAAAGGAGATCACTGAACGGCTGGGCTTTTTGATCAATGTTGGGTTGAATTATCTGAGCTTAGCCCGAAGTGCTGAAACTTTATCAGGTGGCGAAGCTCAACGTATTCGCTTAGCCAGTCAAATAGGATCCGGTCTGACTGGAGTGATGTATGTATTGGATGAACCCTCAATTGGTTTACATCAACGTGACAATGATCGTTTACTTGACACGCTAAAACATTTGCGCGATCTGGGGAACAGCGTTATTGTGGTGGAACATGATGAGGATGCCATTCGAGCGGCTGATTTTGTCGTCGATATGGGACCCGGCGCGGGCGAACATGGTGGAAATGTGATCATCGCTGCACCACCGGCACAAATTGCCGCCTGTCCTGAATCCATTACTGGTCAGTACCTTAGCGGTAAAAAAGCCATTGCTGTTCCCGCTGAGCGCACTCCGGTTGATAAAGAGCGTTTGCTGAGCTTACGTGGTGCCAGTGGCAATAATCTGAAACATGTTACCTTAAATTTACCTTTGGGTTTAATTACCTGTATCACTGGTGTTTCAGGCAGTGGTAAGTCAACTTTAATCAATGATACTTTAGCTAAAATCACCGCCCGTGAATTGAATCGAGCCAGCACTGAGCCGGCTCCCTATGAAGAAATTTTGGGCTTAGATCATCTGGATAAAGTGATTAATGTTGATCAATCCCCTATCGGACGGACTCCTCGTTCAAATCCTGCCACTTATACAGGTTTGTTTACACCGATTCGTGAATTGTTTGCCGGCGTGCCTTTATCCCGTGAACGTGGTTATAGCGTTGGCCGTTTTTCTTTCAACGTAAAAGGTGGTCGCTGTGAGGCTTGTCAGGGCGACGGGGTAATTAAGGTAGAAATGCACTTTTTGCCAGATATCTATGTGCCGTGTGAAGTGTGCCATGGCAAACGCTATAACCGCGAAACATTGGAAGTGCAGTATAAAGGAAAAAATATTAGCGAAGTTTTGGAAATGACAGTGGAAGAAGCTTGTGCTTTCTTTGATGCCGTGCCCACAATTAAACGTAAACTGCAAACACTGCAAGATGTTGGTTTAGGCTATGTTCGTTTGGGTCAATCGGCAACCACCTTATCAGGTGGCGAAGCGCAAAGGGTCAAACTGGCTTTGGAATTGTCTAAACGTGACACCGGACGTACCCTCTATATCCTTGATGAACCCACTACTGGATTACACTTTGCTGATATTGCTCTGTTATTGGATGTCATTCACCGTCTTAAAGGCAAAGGTAACAGTATTGTCATCATCGAACATAATTTGGATGTGATCAAAACTGCCGATTATATTATCGATTTGGGACCGGAGGGAGGAGATGGTGGTGGCACCATAGTCGCTGAAGGTACGCCAGAACAAGTTGCGGCCAACCCTAAAAGCTTTACTGGCAAATATTTGCGCAACTTGTTAAAATCCTCTTAAACTAAAGTAAAAACAGGTTGTCATTAAAACGTGCATTATGGCTAAATCAAAATTCTTTTAGTAGAGAGAATGTTATTCTCAATCGAATTAAAGGAAGATGCTTGGACATTAGGTCAGCTTTGCAACTTATTTACGATAGAGGGAAAACGTGCCGACCAATATACTTTAGCTTTTTTTAATTACTTGTTTTCATCAGAAGAAGAGTTAAAAGAAGAAGTACCAACTTTGGATTTGAGTAAGCCGATAATAATTTTGACTATAAATGGCAATCCTGTAAAAAATTATCGGCTTAATATAATCGGGGCAAGGGAAATCAATTATCAGAATGTTCCAAATTATAAAAATGAAATATCCCAATCATTAGGGTTATATAGAAATCAATCCCAAGATTTTGACCACATTTTAAAAACATTTTTTGGACTTCACCCTTGGGACGGATTTTATCAAGAGAATTATGTAGATAAAGTTCTAACACAAGGAACAGTTAAAAGAAAAGATGTCAAATATCTGAAAGATTTTAGTGTTGAGGAATTAAAACAAATACTGCCTGCCAATAGCATTAAATTAAAACAGATATTGGAAAATCAATAAACTTTAATCGCTTCAATCGAAGCGTTTTTTATATCAAAAAAGAAAAAAGGTGTAAAAAAGGTTTGGCAAAGCCACTTATTTATAAACATTGCTCCTCACGATCTTGTTTTTATTCCATTTTCTACCTTTCAAATCGTCAAAAATACTCTTAGGGTTGAATCAATCGTCTCTGTAGACGGAATGTGCCGTGATGCTCTAAGCTCTTTGCACATTCAGCCTGTTTTAATCTGCTACGTTTAGTCCAAGAAAAATCATAATTTAACGCAGCAACCACGATTCCTGTAGTATTAATTATTCTGTTAACTCTTTAAATGACTGCATGGTTTGAAAGAAAATATCGGACTAAGATTAATTAAAAAATTGTTCGCATATTTCTTATCTCTCATATGAGTTTGCACCAAATAGCCTTAGGTGTATTAAACGACAATATTTATAACTTACCGGATTTTTTTAAAAGCAATGCAACCACTCATCAACATGTTAAAAGAGCATAATTAACAGTCGAAATAAATATTCTATTAAGCAACACAAAGATTAGAAATATTTATCAATAAAAAGCAAAATAACACATAAATAAACATATTTGTGTTACTGTTGACATATGTATCACTCTATGAACATAAAGGCTCATGATGAAAAAATTATTACTAACTTTACTTTCCCTTACTGCTGTCGCTTCATTGCTCACTGCATGTAATCAAAAGACTGAAGAAACTGGAGCACAAGCCAGTAGTGCTGCGAGTAATACACCGGTAGTCAGTAAAACAACCATCAAGGTTGCTGCCACTCCTGTTCCTCATGCAGAAATTCTAGCTGTGGTTAAGCCTATACTGGAAAAAGAAGGTGTTGATTTGGAGATTGTGCAGATGACTGACTATGTCCGCCCTAATCTTGCTTTAGATGAAAAAGATGTCGATGCCAACTATATGCAGCACAAACCTTATCTGGATGATTTTGTCCAAAAACGTGGTTTGAAATTAACCAGCATAGCCAATGTTCATGTTGAACCGATGGGTATTTATTCCAAAAAAATCACCTCTCTTAATGATGTCGGTGATGGTGCAACGGTAACCATTCCTAATGATGCCACCAACGGTGGCCGTGCCTTGTTATTGTTGCAAAAAGCCGGCTTATTAAAATTGAAAGACAATGCTGGTGTTGCTGCCACGGTAAACGATATCGTTGATAATCCTAAAAACCTGAAAATTACTGCTTTAGAAGCACCACAACTACCCCGCACTCTGAATGATGCTACCCTAGCAGTGATCAACACTAATTTTGCCATGGAAGCCAATTTGGTACCCACCAAAGACGCTTTGTTTATTGAACAAAAAGATTCTCCTTATGCCAATATTTTGGTAGTACGCAGCGGAGATGAAAATCGTCCGGAAATAGTTAAATTGAAACAAGCTCTAACTTCTCCTGAAGTGAAAAAATTTATCGAAGAAAAATACAAAGGGGCAATTATACCGGCGTTTTAATGAGCTAAATAATTCAGTATTTATCCAATATATAACCCTGATAAAAGTTATCAGGGTTATATTTCTTCTGGTTCTAGTTTGACGCACAATTTAGTTATGTTTTTACAGTGATCAATGGATGACTGGATAAGAGATAGATCATCATGATTCATCGGTGACTAAACACATTATTTTAATAAGAATGCAAAGATTGAAAGAAGATGGCTGTCCATTGTTTCATATTGATACGCCTTTAGCCTAAATATAGTTAATTTTTTTGTTGCATCAGAATAAAGGATTCTAAACCTGATTTGCTTGAACAAAATCTGTGGCTACAACAATGCATATGAAATAGAAATTGACTTGGAATAATGCGACGAATCAGCAGATTTGGCTTGCATGCGGGAGAAAACTGAAGATAAACAAGAAAAATATTAAAATGATAATGAATAACGAAGATTTTATTGATACCGCAGCAAATTGAAGCCTGTTGCAATAAAAAGCTGATTTTAAAATAAATCCTGCTGCTTCACCCATTGCCATTGACCTAGTGACAATTGGCGATTAAAAACATTCAGACGACCAATACCCACTCTTACCAGACGCAGACAAGGCCAGCCAACCTTGGCACACATTCGACGAACTTGGCGATTTTTTCCCTCACTGATTTGGATTTGGAGCCAAAAATCAGGCACAGTCTGGCGCACCCGGATCGGGGGTACACGAGGCCATAATGCTGAAGATTGCGAAGAATCTAACAGATTTACTTTAGCTGGCTGGGTCCTGAAATCCCCCAAATCTACCCCGCGGCTTAACTGCTGCAACTTCTCTGCATCAGGTTGACCTTCAACCTGAGCCCAATAGGTTTTGAGCAGCTTATATTTAGGATGGGCGATTTTCGCCTGCAATTTCCCATCTGCTGTCAGCAGCAACAATCCTTCACTATCGGTATCCAGACGACCAGCAGGATAAACATCTTTCACCGGTACATATTGCTGTAATGATGGGTATTTATCATGCGCACTGAACTGGCAAATCACTCCATAAGGTTTATTTAGTAATATCAGCCCTGTATCAGACATTGCTAGTCGTCCATAAGTAAAGATAGCAGCACAGCCAGCACTTTAGCCGAGCAATAAGGAATCATCAGTAACTTCTTCGCCCTGATTCATTTCGAACATTTGTAATAAATCACTGACGGTCATATTGGCTCTTTTTTCACCGCTTACATCGATTAATACCTGACCTTGATGCAACATGACAGTACGTGAGCCATGCTGTAATGCTTGTTGCATGGAATGAGTTACCATCATCGCAGTGAGTTTATTTTCATTAATGATTTTATCCGTAAGCTCAAGGACGAAAGCGGCGGTCTTCGGATCCAGTGCTGCAGTATGCTCATCTAATAATAGAATTTTAGATGAGTGTAATGAGGCCATTAGTAAGCTCACAGCTTGTCTTTGTCCACCTGATAACAAACCAATCCGGTCAGTCAATCGATTTTCCAATCCAAGGTTGAGTACCGCCAGTTTTTCTCTGAAGAGTTCTCGTTGTTCTTTATTAATGGCCAGTTGTAACCCGCGACGTTGCCCTCGTTTTAACGCTAAAGCCATATTTTCTTCAATAGTTAACGCTTCACAAGTTCCCGCTAAAGGGTCTTGAAAGACGCGCGCTACTAAAGGAGCTCGCTTATAAGCAGGTTCGCGGGTTACATCTTTATTGTTGATATAGATATGACCAGAATCGATATTGACATCACCACTAATCGCATTAAGGAAGGTTGATTTTCCCGCGCCATTACTGCCGATAACCGTGACAAATTCTCCCTCAGCAATATCCAGACTTAATCCACGCAATACATGGTTTTCTATCGGCGTGCCCGGATTGAAGGTTAGCTGTAAATTTTCAGCGTGCATCATGCTTTAAATTTCCTTCTGAAATAGCTTTTAATAGCAGGTAAACGCAAGGCCAAGACAACCAATATGGCGGTAATTAAATTTAAATCCTGAGGTCCAAATCCAATACTTTGCAAAGTGTTACTGCCCAATGCCAAGGCTATGAAGGCTCGATATAATACTGCCCCGATGATGACTGCCATCGTAATCACAAAAAAGCGTTTGCCCGGAATTAAGGTTTCTCCAATAATCACCGCAGCCAAACCAACCACGATGGTGCCGATACCAATTGAAATATCAGCCCCGCCCTGTGTTTGCACAAATAAAGCACCGGCCAACCCGATTAAGGCATTTGATAGCGCGAGTCCAAGTAATAAGGTGCGAGAAGTGTTAATACCTTGTGCTTGGGTCATCCGCGCATTCACCCCTGTAGCCCGAATGGACAGACCTATTTCGGTTGAAAAAAACCAGTCCATGAAAAGTTTAGCCACAATCACAAATCCAAATATAACCAATGGTTGTACCCAATATTGATTGGTGCTATCACTATTGATCAAAGGAGAAAATACACTTTCCTGCCCCAATAGCGGTAAATTAGGAGACCCCATAATACGCAAATTGATGGAATATAACGCCACCATAACCAGAATGCTGGCGAGTAATTGCATAATTTTTAATGAAACATGTAACCACCCTGTCATCAACCCAGCAACAGCTCCGGCCATTCCCGCCAAAGCACAAGCAAGCCATGGATTCATGCCGTGTGTGACACAAACGGCAAACACGGCTCCGCCCAGCGGAAAGCTACCGTCAGCAGTCAGATCGGGAAAATCGAGAATACGAAAAGAAATCAATACCCCTAGAGCCACGAGAGCATAAATTAGCCCACTTTCTAAGGCACCAAATAATGCAATTGAAGACATAATCACCAATTAATAAATATAGGATTAATCATAGTAACAACATCGGCAAAGCCAACTATCAGCCTGCCGATGTTTATCCTGTATGGATAGCAAAGTAGTAAAACTAGTCGACTACTTTACTTTGTTTTAACAACTCCTCGGAGAGAGTAATCCCTTGCTCCGCTGCATGTGACTTACTCACCAGTAATTCCAATTGATCAACACTCATGCGTTGAGACGGAATATCACCAGGCTTTTCACCTTTTAATATGCGACCTACAATCTTGCCGGTAGCCACGCCAAGCTCATGATAATTAACGCCTAACGCAATCGCAGCACCTCGTTTTACTGAGCCAGTATCAGAAGCGACTAATGGCATTTTCATGTCCTTAGCCACTTTATACATGGATTCATATGCCGAAACCACGTTATTATCCAGCGAGGTATAGATCAAATCAACTTTGCCTTGCAGACTTTTGGCCGCTTGCGGTACATCTGTAGTGCGCTGAGCTGGTACAGAAACCAGAGCAATACCATCCTTTGCCAGCAAGGTTTGTAATTGTTTCATCACCACAGTTGAATTAATTTCACCTGGACTGTAAACATAACCAACCGATTTCAAATTAGGCACGGTTTTTTTCATAATTTCAATCTGTGCCGGTAATGGCAATTCATCCGATACACCGGTCACATTGGTTTTACTGGCTTCCCAGCTAGGCACCAATTTGGCCGAAACCGGATCGGTAACCGCGGCATAAACGATCGGAATAGTTCGGCTCGATGCCACCATGGATTGTGCGCTGGGGGTACCGATTGTAACAATCACATCTGGTTTACTGCCAGCAAATTTCTTAGCAATCTGCCCAGCTGTAGCTGTATTGCCCTGAGCACTTTGAAAATCCAGTTGCAGGTTTTTACCTTCTTCATAACCTTCTGCTTTCAGCTCTTCGATCACACCTTTGCGCACGGCATCCAAAGCCGGATGTTCAACAATGGCGGTAATCGCTACCTTTTTAATATTGCTGTCTGCGGTTGACTGTTTATTATCAGCTGGTGAGCAAGCTGATAGCATACAGGCAGCAGCCAAACCTAAAGCCAATAAATTATTTTTTGCTTTGAGCATATATTGATTCCTCAGAATACAGTTATGGCAAAATTCTGCAATTAAATTGCCCTCTCCAGCACCATACGATGATGGATATTGCGAATTATACAAAATTTCGCGCCGGCAATAGATTTAATATAGCCATTATCAGGCATTTTAATTGAAATAAAATACAATAAAATACAATTTTTAAGCAATAATATATCAATAAAACCCAACTATTAGAACTCAATTTCATTCCACATCAAAATTTGCTATATCTCACTTTTATTCAATCGAGGGTTTAATTGCCTTGTTTTAGAATTAAAACCACACCACACCATCAATCTTATAGCCTTATTTAACTTTCTAGAGGTAAACACCATGACTTAACCAACTTTTCTACACCACCCTGTAAATCACCAATAGCCATACACCTATTTGCACAAATAATGACTAGCCACCGAATTAAATAGATAAATTTTAAGCAACCAAGTGTTCACCGTTGGAAAACAACCTATTTAATCTGGGTAATTATATATTCAGCAATGATTCAGTTGTATACTAATGGGTCTACTTAATAATAATTGTCCCCGAACAGTAAAGTGCTGCAAAGTATCCAGCAAAAACATTTATTGTTCAGTCTGGCATGGTTACACGCAAGCACGCCAAAAGTAAGTTTATTGCTGCTTCCAGCATTCTGAGCCGAAATCGCCAAAGATCAATCAACTATTTAAGCTTTTGTGGTTATTAATAGCCAATCCCTTTTAATAGCCAATACCTTGAAACCCTAGTTAAAATCCAAATTCTCCATTACAACTAGCACTAATCTTGTTTCAAAGCAGGCAGAATAAATTTATTCAACAATTATTTTGCGGTAAAAACTTCAAGAAAAGCCATCGCTTTTAGCCATGGCTGATTGTTTCTAACTTTAATCGAATGGGGCTAGTAACCTTAGATAAAATCCTGAAGGTTAAAGTATGGCGTCCCTGAAATATTAGAAAAAAAGTAACTAGAAATTCGTCTTAGATGATTGACCAATCGGTCATAGGTTTTCGTCTTTTTTATCTCAGCAAGCCAGTGCCGATCCAAGACTGAAAAAGCACATTTTCAAATTTTTATGGTTTGTTTAACTTAGCCCACCTCGCATTGGGGGATAAGATGATAGAAAATTATATTACTTCTCTGAATAATTGTTATATTGTTTCAGTCTCTCTTCCAGTGCTTGTTGCTGTTCTAAAGTGAACTCTTCATAAAAAAAGTAATAACTCGAATTTTTGTGGATGAAAAACACATAACCTTTTGATGTTTTTTCAATTTTATAAAATTCATCATAGTTAATATTAGTCGATCCCTCTTTTTTTTGGTAATTGAATGTTAAATAATCATTATAAAAAATACAGGTCAAACTGCGAAAGTGTTCATTTAATGTTAAAACCTGTTTTTTTGCTAATTCTTTCAGATTAGATCGAGTCATAGAATAAAAAATAATAGATAATATGAAAGCTAAAACAGACGCAAGAAGATTTTTTGCAATGACCTCCAACAGACCTACAACGAAAAATAGAATATATAACATCGTAGCAATTTTTATTTGATTGCGAGATACATGACAAGCTAATTCATATATTCGTTGATAGTCAATCTGAAAATTTATCGTTGCTATTTTGGGTTCTTGGTTTTTGCTCATATAAGGAGCCAAATATTTTTTAACAAGCACTAATTCATCAGGTTGAAACAGGTCATAACGAACAAATTCAAAAACAATCTTATTTATAAATAAAATCAACCCAGTTGTGGTTTCTTGTATTTGATACAGATCTGAGTAATAGAAAGTACTCACTTCATTTTTATCTTTATTTAGCCTCACAATTTTTTCATTATCGAAAGTGAAGCTAAAATTACGCATATTAGCAACGATTGAATTATCTAATTGTTGAGTAAACTCATCATCTAAACAGCCTTGCAATGCTTCAAATGTATCGACTAAATATTGCCGATCAATATGGCAATCAACAGTGACGTTTTGGTGACTCATCTTTGCTCCTGGAATGATCTTTATCAGTAATACTGTCAATTTAAATACTGGATATTTAAAGAGTTGTTGATTGTATATGAAACCGATTAAATTGTGAAATTATGTGAAATGTTACAAGAGAGGGTATGAATTTATTCAGCCCCAATAATCTTACCCTATTGTCATAACCATAAATCTATACGGCATGCCTTTTATACTCAGTAAAGTTAATTTGGCTATAAGTAATTTACTAAATGGATGATGTTATATGGTGCTATATGTTTGCACCATCTATCATGCTGGTAAATCTGTTCTTCCTAAACGTTTTATGTTACTAAATTTCTTATTAAATTTTCTCCGGTGAAAAAAAATGGTGTAGCTAGTGTAAATGTAGCAAGTCAATCTTCAGCATTATGCATGATGGCTAGGATAGATAGCATAAACGAAGGTGAAGTTCGTCAACAAACGGAAATAAAAAAAGGTTCTTTATCTCAAGAACCTAAATTTGATGCTAAGCAAACTGTACGTGAAGCAATTGAACAAGCACTTGGTGATGCAAAAAAGCATTGGCTCGCTACAGCCAGTCATTACTTACGCCAAAATTCAGACAATCATTGAATAGGTCACCAGAACTAGCATCTTTTCACTTCGCCATTGTGCTGAATAAAATTCAGCTTGCCATCCCAATACTCCACTAAATAGACGTCTTCTTCTGCTAATCCCTGCTCTTGCAATTGCTGTTTAAGCCAATCGGTATCTTTATCGATTTTGTGCAAATCTGGAACGCGATATTCACCATTCTTGAAGAGAATGAGCGAAGGGTATTTACCTTTTTCCGTAATGGCCGTTAAGGAACCACTTGGCTCGATTTGAGCATAGCTCACTTCCTGAAAAGATGTAATGCCTTGAGAATGCAAAATCGATGCGATATTTAAAATATCAACTTTGTTGTTTTTTTCCAGAATATTTTTCATCACAAATCTTCCGTCTTTTATAATCGTGATGGGTTCACCGATTGCAAATGAACGGAAAAACCAGACGTGCTTGCATACCCAGTTAAGCAGAGAAATCAATAAAACACCAATAAGTAAAACGATAATGTATTGCAATAAGGGGATATCTTGATTGTAAATCACACCTCCGATAATTCCACCTAAAACAAAATTACCAATAAAATCTACTGGTGACATCTGATTCATTTGCGTTTTTCCAGAGAAATTCAGATGTAAAATAACAATCAAAAAACCAATTAAAAATTTCACCAATACCATTACATAATATTCCATAAGAGGACTCCATTTTGTTAAATGTTAAAAATCATGGATCTGACCCAACAGAACCACGATCCCCTTAAGTAATAATTTGAAATGCTACATCAGCTAAAATTGAATTTTAGTTAGAGCCAATGACTCACTCATGCATATTTTTACTCTTCACCTTAATAAGTTGAAAAAAAATATACTCTTTTGAATATTATATACAAATACATGATTTAGTTATAATAATTAACACAATTATGCAAATTTAAAGAAATTTTAGTAGCAAAATATTCCTTTGCTATAATATAGATCTAGCTCAACAATGAGTTATAATTTATTTTTTTTCTATATAAAATAGTAATGGCAAATCAACGTCTCATAATTGGCTTTCATGCAATCAATGCCCGCCTTTGGCAAAATCCGTCCAGTATCATTGAACTTTATGTTCTGGAAGGCAAACATGATGCCAGAATGCGAGATGTTTTGGATAAAGCCGCAGCGGAAAATATTCGGGTTATTTTTGCTGATGCAGCCCGTTTGGATAACTTAAGCAAACACGCCCGTCATCAAGGTGTAGTAGGTTTTATTGATGCTTCCAAAAACCATGTAGATTTGGATGATGTACTGGATAATTTGAATGAGCCTCCTTTATTGCTCATTTTGGACGGAATTACCGATCCACATAATCTAGGTGCTTGTTTACGTGTCGCCGACGCAATGGGTGTTCATGCTGTTATTGCACCTAAAGATAAAAGTGCTGGTTTGAATGCAACCGTGAGCAAGGTTGCCTGTGGTGCGGCTGAAACGGTTCCTTATATTACGGTAACCAATTTGGCACGAACCATTAGAAATTTAAAAGAACGTGGCATTTGGATTTTGGGTACGGATATGGATGGCGCCACAGATTTATATCATTTCGATGCACCTGAAGCCATAGCTTGGATTATGGGAGCCGAAGGCAACGGAATGCGTCGCCTAACCCGTGATTTATGTGATATGCTCATATCTATACCCATGTTTGGTACAGTTGAGAGCATGAACGTTTCGGTTTGTGCCGGAATGGTTCTCAGCGAGACGCGTCGACAGCGTACTTTGAAATAAAAAACTAATTGTCTTGAAATTTGAACTGATAAGAATAAGGATAAATTATGGTTTGGTGCATCATCGCTTTAGTTTTGTTTGTGCTAGAAATGTTTACAGGCACTTTTTATCTATTGATTATCAGTGCTTCTATGTTTAGTGCAAGTTTATCAGAGTGGTTATTCCATACTTCAACGATAACCAATAATCTGATTGCTGCTACTCTTTCTATCATTGGAATTTTAATTGTCCGCCTTTGGCAACGGAAACATCCCCATTCGAATGCTTCATCTCCCACAGATGATACGGATTATGGAAAGATAGTGCGCTTAATTAAACCGATCAGTGCTGATTTGTGGCAAGTAAGCTACCGAGGTACCATTTGGCAAGCTTGTTTTGAACAATCTGAAAAAATGGAGTCTGGGGACACGGCTCAAATCATTGGTCACCAAGGAAATATACTAATATTGACATCTGCAGCTCATTTTTTAAAAGGGAATAATTCATGAATTTTTATATAACGATAACCTTACTTGTGGCCATCGTATTTTTTATATCCATGGCTTTCAAAGTTGTTCCTCAGCAAGAAGTGTTTGTTGTTGAACGCTTAGGTCGCTACCATTCAACACTTACTGCAGGTTTGAATTTCATCATTCCAATAATCGACAAAGTTGCCTATAAACATACCTTAAAAGAAATTCCTTTAGATGTACCCAGTCAGGTGTGTATTACTCGAGATAATACCCAGCTAACAGTAGATGGTATTATTTATTTTCAAGTAACTGATCCCAAATTAGCATCATATGGTTCAAGCAATTTTGTTATTGCGATTACCCAACTGGCGCAAACCACGCTGCGTTCCGTTATCGGCCGCATGGAACTCGATAAAACTTTCGAAGAACGCGATGACATCAATCACACTGTTGTCAACTCCTTAGATGAAGCTGCAGTATCTTGGGGGGTTAAAGTGTTACGCTACGAGATTAAAGACTTAGTGCCACCTCAAGAAATTTTGCGCGCGATGCAAGCGCAAATTACTGCAGAGCGTGAAAAACGAGCTCGTATTGCTCAGTCAGAAGGGGTGAAACAGGAACAGATCAATTTAGCGTCTGGTCAACGTGAAGCTGAAATTCAAAAATCTCAAGGTGAATCTCAAGCAGCCATCAATGAATCTCAGGGTGCTAAAATTGCCCAGATCAATCGAGCCGAAGGTGAAGCGCAAGCGTTGCGTCTGGTTGCTCAGGCTTCCGCCGATGCAATCCGTCAGGTTGCAGCAGCCATTACCGAACCAGGCGGTAATGAAGCCGTTAACCTAAAAGTAGCAGAACAATATGTTGAAGCCTTCGCCAAATTAGCCAAAACCAATAACACCTTAATCATGCCGGCTAATGTGGCTGATATTGGCAGTTTGGTCAGCGCCGGTATGAGCATTGTAAAAGGACAATCAACAACAACTGCTGTTAAATAAAAATTTTTATGACGAATTAAAAAGCTGCTCAAACTACTTGAGCAGCTTTTTTATATAAACTCAGAGAATTGATTCGCATCTCAATAAATTACAATCACATAAAATTCTTTTGAATAATGACAATAAAATTAATCTGTGATTGGCCACAGCCAAGCCCAAACATCCCTTCCTTCCCCCTTTAATACCATATAGGTGCGACAAGCCGCCTCAGTATTCATGCTTTCCACCCCAATACCATGATTTATCAGCTCTACTGTTAAACGAGGATGAATAAAAACATGCTGACTGCCCGTACCAATTAAAATTATTTCAGGCTTATGGCGGATTGCCGCGTGAAAATCCGCTGAATTCAGTTCAGCAATCGAAGCCTGATGCAGTGGTATCACCTCATTGTTGGTGATACATACAGGTTGATTATATAGCTGACCATTAATACTGATACCGCCCGCCTCGACCTGATCAAGCCACATCCCTTGTGAATTTAAGGTTTCATACATCTGCATAAATTGTCCTTGTGCCCAAGTCATGACCCAACTTAAACTAACAGTAGTCAAAAAAACATATTTCCGTTAGCATAGTTAGCTTCTCTATGAAGTTTGACCCTAATATACAAATTAAGATTGTCTAAATCAAGGAGTGAGTATGCAGCCTCTTCGTATCGGTTTGCTGGGCGTGGGCACAGTGGGTGGTGGAACCATCAACTTATTACAGAACAATAGCAGCGAAATTACTCGTCGTTTGGGACGTCAACTCATTATCACGCATGCAGCTAATCGAAATATCGAGAGAGCTAAAAAAATCTGTGATCCTTCGATTAACATCACCACAGATGTGTTTGATGTAGTCAATGCAGACGATGTTGATGTAGTGGTCGAATTAATTGGCGGTACCACGATTGCCAAGGATGCAATCATACAAGCTATTAAGAATGGTAAGCATATCGTCACCGCGAATAAAAAACTCTTAGCTGAATATGGTAACGAAATTTTCCAATTAGCCGCCAAACACAATGTTATGGTGATGTTTGAGGCCGCGGTAGCTGGTGGCATCCCCATTATCAAAGCACTGCGAGAAGGTTTGGCCGCCAATCATATTGAATCCATTGCCGGCATCATCAACGGCACCAGCAACTTTATCTTGAGCGAAATGCGTGCCAATGGCAGCACCTTCCAGGAAGCTTTAGCCCAGGCTCAAACTCTCGGCTATGCCGAAGCAGACCCAACTTTTGATATTGAAGGACAGGATGCCGGTCATAAGCTGAGTATTATTTCTGCTCTGGCTTTTGGTACACCAATCAACTTTCAACATTGTTATCTTGAAGGCATCAGCCAGCTTAAAAGCATCGATATCGGCTATGCTGAAGAATTGGGATACCGCATAAAGCTGTTAGGCATTACCCGTAAAACCCCGAAAGGAATTGAGCTGCGAGTTCATCCAACCTTATTGCCCGAAAGTCGATTGCTGGCAAAAGTGGAAGGCGTGATGAATGCAGTATCTGTTCAAGCGGATATGATTGGGCAAACCATGTATTATGGCGCAGGAGCTGGGGCAGATCCCACTGCCAGTGCAGTGGTTGCCGATATCATGGATGTCACCAGATTACAAAATGCTGAAGCAAGCTATCGAGTGCCCTATTTGGCATTTCAATCTGAATCATTGGAAGACATCTCCATACTGCCAATGGACGACATTATCAGCAGTTATTATCTGCGCGTGTCCGTGCAAGACGAACCCGGTGTTTTGGGGGAAATTGCTAATATTTTGGCGTCAGAAAGTATTTCTATTGAAGCATTAATCCAAAAAGGGGTGATCGATCAAAAATCTACAGAAATAGTTATTCTTACCCACTCCACACAAGAGCGGTTTATTAAACAGTCGATGCAGCGCATCCAAGCTTTGCCACGAGTGTTATCCCCCGTTACCATGATCCGCATGGAAAGTCTCCATCGACGCTAGTTAAGCAAAACGATATTGCGATTCACTCAGCACAAAATCAGATCATTTTTCATTCAGCAGATGATATTTCTATCATCTGCTGTGTTTTTGTGATCACTGATGTTCTATTTGTTCGAAAAAATTAGCGTAAAACTGCTTAAACAATAAGTCTAATTTATATCGCAATACCCTATCCCAAAATAACATTAACTTATTAATAAATAAACAATAATTAACAATTATCCATCGATACGTTCAAAATTTATGTTATAGTATTATGAAATATTATTCTATGTTTATTTCATGTTTAATATCTCTAATAATCCAAATTCAACCCGCGGATTTACACTGATACAAATATTGATTACAGTGTCGATAATCATCATTTTAGCCTCTATTTCCATTTATCTTATCTACCGTTTCCAAAGATTTACTGCTCTACAGCAAGCTCAAGCACTGTTGCTAGTAAATAGCCAACATCTGGAAAAAAATTATCAGCATCATGCCAGTTTTAAACAAAACTCAACCACATGGATCAAGCTTTATTCACCACAAAATCAACATTTCTGCGTACGTATTCTGGGTAACCCTCTTTATCATGATGGAAACAGCTATGCTTTAAAAGCGGTATCTTTAGATAAAAAGCGTGAGCCTCGCATCCTGAAATTAAATCGCCACGGCACCATATTGTTATGCCAAAGCAGCGAAAGTACTTGTGAAGAAAAATCGCCCTTTTTTTCTGGTGATATCAATGTCGATAAACATTGCACAATTTTTAATCGCTGATCATCAGCAATTCTTCTCGGTTACTGCTACAATACGAGCTTAAAAAATGACTTCTTTATTCTATCAATTATGAGCATTTTATCGCTGGATAATGCCAGCTATGCTGTCGGACACCATCCCTTATTAGATCATGCATCACTGCAAGTTGAGGCAGGAGAAAAAATCGGTTTTATCGGTCGCAATGGCGCTGGCAAATCAACATTACTTAAAATTCTTGCTAAAGTTCAGAAGCTGGATGATGGTTTATTAACCATTCAGAATGACTTGAAAGTGGTGTATGTTCCGCAAGAATCACAGTTTAATGATCAAGCCACAGTTTTCGATACCATTGCCGAGGGATTAGGTGAGCTAAAAAGTATATTGGCTGAATACCATAATCTCAGCCTTCACATCAATGATGACAAAAGTTTACAACGCCTAAATGAATTACAAAATGAGCTGGAAAGCCGCAATGGCTGGCAGTTTGATGCGCTCATCCGCCAGACATTGGGCGAATTAAGCCTGCCAGAAAATGAACTGATCGGTAATTTAAGTGGTGGTCAAAAAAAACGTGTTGCATTGGCGCAAGCATGGGTACAAAAACCGGATATATTGTTGTTAGATGAGCCGACGAACCATTTAGACATTGACGCCATCGAATGGATGGAAAATCTGCTTAAAAATTTTGCTGGTAGTTTGATCGTGGTGACACATGATCGTCGTTTTTTGGATCAAATTGCCACTCGCATCATCGAATTAGACCGCGGACACTTACGCAGCTATCCCGGCAGCTTCTCGGCCTATAGTGAAAAGAAAAGTCAGGAACTTGCGGTTGAAGCAGAACACAACCGATTATTTGACAAGTTTCATGCTCAGGAAGAAGCTTGGATTCGCAAAGGCATTGAGGCTCGCCGAACTCGTAATCAGGGTCGAGTAAAACGACTGGAACAATTACGCCGTGATCGTGCTGCCAGACGGGAGGTACAAGGTCAGATCAGCTTCAGTCTCAACCGTGGCGAAGCCAGCGGAAAAATCATTGCTGAATTGGAACATGCCAGCTTCTCTTACGGGCATAAACAGATAATGCAGGACTTTTCTGCCATCATCCAACGTGGCGATAAAATCGGTCTGATCGGACCAAACGGCGTGGGCAAAAGCACATTCTTAAAATTGATATTGGGTGAACTACAGCCTACATCTGGCAAAATTCATTTAGGCTCTCGTCAGGAAGTTGCCTATTTTGATCAGTTTCGTCGTTCACTAAATGAAAACGACAGCGTGTTTGACACCATTGGTCAAGGCAATGATTATGTGCAAATTGGGCAACAACGCAAACATGTAATCGGCTATTTGGAAGAATTTTTATTTTCGCCTCAGCGGGCACATAGTCCGGTGAAATCACTGTCTGGCGGCGAGCGTAATCGTTTGTTGCTGGCTAAACTGTTTACCCGACCTGCCAATATCTTGGTGTTGGATGAACCCACTAATGATCTGGATATCGATACTCAAGAACTATTGGAAGACCTATTACGCGACTACACCGGCACGGTATTTCTCGTCAGCCATGATCGTACATTTTTAGATAATGTGGTGACCCAATCAATTGTATTTCAAGGTAACGGTCATCTAAAAGAATACATTGGTGGCTATCAGGATTATATGGATGCGAAAAGACGCGAAGAAGCTTTGCACACTCCGCCGAAAGCCAGCGCAAAACCTAACCAAACAGACGATAAATCCAAAAATAAAAATCGTCGCAATGATAAACTTTCATTCAATGAACAACGTGAATTAAATGCCTTACCAGATGAAATTTCGGCGTTAGAACAAGAGCAAATGGAACTAAACCTGAAACTGTCCGATCCAGAAATTTTCAAAAATGACTATAAACTGGCAGCTGAATGGCAAATGCGGATCAGTACCATTGAAGAATTATTACTGCAAAAACTTGAGCGCTGGGAAGCATTGGAAGCCAGACAGTAAGCATAACCAGCTAAAGCAAGACTTCACTTAGCCCAGCTTAGCTGGGCTAATGATTGATTAACGACGCCGAGAGCCTTTAGCCGTTCGCATACACAGCGTATAGCGACGATTCACATTTGAAGCATACCAATTGGTATTGTAGTCCTTGCTCAATTTAGGACCACTAATCACCACCTGCGGCATAATGGCATAAGGAGCAGCTTGTCCAAATTGCTGTTGATATAAGCTTTTAACCTGTTCATAAGTGATGGTTTTTTCAAACTGTGGTTGTTTTTCTTTCAATAAATCAGAGCGAATCTGGTCAGCAGTTAAACTAACACCATAATCTGCAAACAATTGATTAATTAACATTTCCGTTTGACTAATTTGAGGCTGAGCTTTGCCATCCTTATCATACAGTAATAGGTCGCCATCTAACGCCATATCGTGTTTTAATAATTTATTAATATTCTGCTGAAACGCTGCATTGCGACTGGAATACATCCCTGAATTATAATCAGCAAAACGATATAAAGGCTGACTATAAGCTGCCGGATATTTCATCAGGCGAAGAATACCATAATACAAACCGCCCTCACGGGTATACAGATAATCTCTTAATTCATTAACAGACCGATTGTCTCGTTGCTGTTCGCGTGCATAGCGCACAGATACCTGCATCGAACCAATGGTAGTAATCGGATTGTTTTGTTCTCCAATATCCTTACCGGTTAATTTGGCTGCGGCATTAGCAATGCCGTCAGCGTAAAATTGTTTAGACACATAATTAAATAGTTGGCGATAAATTAAATCCAGCTGTTGTTCAGTTTTTACCTGCGCTATTTGCTTGAGAAAACTGTTTTTCTGACTGGGTTCATTCGACAAGACATAATTAAAATATCTGGCAATGGCTGGTCCCAATGCAGGTCCGAACTGTTTAATAAACTTCTGTGGCACCTCTGTTTGGAATGCATTAATCGCTTTTTTCCCTAAGCCCGGCACAGTCGGATTGGCAACAAAATTAGATTCCTGATCAATCACAGCGACAATCGCACATACATTTTCTTGAGTTTTGCTAATTCGCAGCTCATCCATAATGCGGCTGATATCTTGTGCCCAAACTTCCCGATCTTTTACCCGACTAGGAATTAATCGACTGATTTGAGCTGGATCATTCAATACAGGCACATTATGCGCCACATCCGCAGAATGATGCTCTTCACTGTTTTCCTTTTCCTGACAGGCTGACAAAAAAAAGAACAGCATGCATGCCAAGCTGACTTTGTATACAGAAACAAGTAAGAATTTTTTATTCATTCCGGAAGGCTTAAATGATATCGACCTGCAAATATGCTGATTTTGATTGATGTTTCTGGATTAATCCAGAAAAATATATCATATCAAAAAAGAGTAGATAAAGGGGGAGCGTTGCGACATCGTATTTATCATGAACGTTTATTTGCGCTGCAAATGAGTTTCTGGTTTAAACCTTCCTAGGTCTTAAACTCAAAGAATTCAAAATTGATCAGATGGATTTAAACCAGGCAAACCCTATCTAATTTTATATAGAAAAAACTTTTCAGCACTTGAAGAAAGAATAAGAATAAAAATAACTGGGATACACACCAAGGCGATACCAGCGTATCCGATTTAACCTTGTTTCTATCCCAGCCTGACAAAAGTAAGCAAAAAATCTTGATCAATCTAAGCAAATTTACATTTTTGATCAATCTATGGCACTAGCCAACACGACGACCGTTACGCACCAGCCACGCCCAGATCCAAATCAGTACCGCTGAAAAAAACAATACACTCCAGATAGGTAAAGAAACATACATAAAGGTTTGCACTTCACCACAATTTCCGGTACCACGAATTATTGGTTCATACCAATTAAACAATGGCGCATCTCTTAAGCGAAATGTCCAAGGTGCCCCGCAGGAAGGCTGATCCATAATAGGCAATTGTTGGATATAAATTTGGTAAATCGCTATGCCCAACCCGCCTATCGCCACCACACTGACTAAAAGAGTGCTGAACAACCGCCCAATCAACTTACGATTAGGTAGCAAAGCACAAATCAAAGCCACCACTGCAGTCAGCATGACTGCTAATCTTTGACTGATGCATAATACACAAGGATTTTTTCCTAAAACATATTGAGCAAAAAAAGAGAAACCCGCACACAATACTGCCAGAAAAAAAACAGACCATAACGCTTTACGAAAACTCATACTTTTCATACCTTATCGAAGAATGCTGCTTATTCGTGATAGCTTAAAAAAACATTATAAAACGAAAAATATCTTGATAACCAGCATTGCCCCAAAAGTGCCTTAAAGAAAAGCATTTCATCAGTTAAGATTGATTGTGCAGATATAAAAGATATCCACCCAAAAAATTTGATCCATACTCAATGGCAATAAAAGTAAAAAAACAAGTCTCTATCAGGACCAATATTATTCAAAATACCAACCATGGTCATTAAGGATTTCTTGGTCAGATACAAAACTTAGAATCTTTGTAATGAGAATGACCTG
This sequence comes from uncultured Neisseriaceae bacterium, assembly GCA_945267035.1. Lineage (GTDB taxonomy): Bacteria > Pseudomonadota > Gammaproteobacteria > Burkholderiales > Neisseriaceae > Snodgrassella. The sequence goes on from CALYOS010000010.1 coordinate 46,544, forward strand.
AGCGTAGTAATGATCTGAAATATGAATTCGACTTAGCATTTTTTTGTGTACACAGCGAATCTTTTCAATAAAAACACGCAGAATAATTATTGAATTCGCCCATTTTGCTTTAAAACATTTTGCAAAAAATTGTTTAACCCAGCAATATGGTTTAATCAAAACTAAACATTATTTGTACAATTAAAAAAGTAAGTCAAAGCTGAAATTCAGCGAATCCAGCTTAGTCACCGGCAACGGTCATGCTATCGATCCAGATTGAACCGATTTTATGTGTTTGTGAGGGCAATGCATCATTGGCTGCACCAACCATACCGGCATACATGTCCTGTAAGCGCGAAGCAATGGTTATTCCTTCAACGGGATAAGAGATGACTCCATTTTCCACCCAAAATCCAGCGGCTCCACGTGAGTAATCGCCGGTAATGGTATTCACACCCTGCCCCATTAATTCCGTCACCAACAATCCCGTACCCATAGCTTGTAAAAGCTCGGTTTGAGAAGCATGAGTATGATTTAAAAACAGATTGTGTACACCGCCAGCATTGCCGGTGGTGGTCATACCGAGCTTTCGTGCACTGTAGCTACTTAAAAAATAGCCACAAACACGCCCTGACTCAATCACGGTACGTGGGTGGGTTGCCACGCCTTCTGCATCAAAATAGGTACTGGCAAGCGCTTTTTTCACATGGGGATTTTCCGTTAAATTCACCCAAGGTGCCAATATCTGCTTGCCCAAGCTATCAGCCAGAAAACTGGTCTGACGATACAATGCCCCACCACTCAAAGCACCAACCAGATGACTAATCAAACTGCCAGACAAAGTTCGATCAAAAATGACTGGATATTGACCGGTTGGAATACTCCGTCCAGACAGCCTACGCACTGTGCGCTGCGCCGCCATGGAACCGATTTCTTCCGGCAAAGCTAAATCTCTTGGATCACGCGCCAACGAATACCAATAATCACGCTGCATCCCAGCAACATCTTCTGCCACCACACTACAAGATATACTATGACGACTACCTTTTTGATAGGCACAAAAATCATTCGAATTAGCATAAACATACTGATAATGATCATTCTGCACTTCGGCACCATCCGTATTGATAATACGTTGATCCGCCTCCATGGCTGCCTTCTCCGTACGCTTACCAATCTGAATGGCTTCATCTGTGGTTAAAGCCCAGGGAAAAAAGGATTCAATATCGCCAAATTCAGTCGCCAGTAAAGCTGGATCGGCTAAACCGGCACAGCTATCCTGTGCCGTATATCGGGCAATATTCACGGCGGCACTAACCGCATCTTTAATGGCATCTTCACTAAAATCGCCAGTACTGGCTCTGCCCTTAGCTTGACCCAAGTAAACCGTGACATCCAGAGATTTATCTTGTTGGTACTCAATGTGCTCTACATCTTGCTGCCTTACCTGGACATTTTGACCAATCGATTCACTGATATCTATTTCAGCTGCTGTAGCACCTAATTTTTTAGCCTGCTCTAACGCTTGATGACTTAGTCGTTTTAATTGTTCCGCATCGTGATGAAACATATTTTTCTCTTTTACAAGTGAAGATATATTCTAACATGCTGTTTTCAGCTCAGGTGGGATGCATTCAACACCTTAAAACATAAACCTAAAATATGAGCTTGATTTGGCGCTTTTAGTAGGAATAACTTGATTATTTATGGAGCATATATTGATTTGCGCTGTCTATGAATCAAGGCGGATAGAAAGTTTAACGTTATTTCGCTGGGTTTTATAGGAAGATTGAAAATGGTCAAACATACTCTACTCAGATAAAATAAAGGCGATTACAGCAGATAAAAATAATTTTATGAGTTATCGACCCGTATTATATTCAAGTAGAAATATAGATTCAGATCATTATTTTGAGTTTGAAGGAGATGCTAATCTACCTATATTTTGGACAACACTTTTTGATGAACAATGCATACGCAATCTGTACCCCAAATTAAACCACATTGAAAAATTATCTGAACAACAATTTGAAGAATACTTCGAAGATGAAAATCATGCAGATGATTTCAGTCTAATGATCACATTGGAAACGTTCAATACCTGTACTGCTCAAGGATTCGAATATATTCAGCAATTTTATCCAGAATATTTATCTCTGTATCAACAATTTATCGACTATATCAGACCTGCAAATTCTGTAGAATATATCTATCTTAATATATTCGACTTTTTTCAGGACACAATGCGAGCGGATGAGACTGTCAATTTCTTATTTAGAAGCATCGCTCCTATCCATTCCGGCACAGCTCAAACCATCCATCAACCTCATGAAATGCTTGGTTATTGCAATGAGCAATTTTTTGACTTACCTGCAACTGAGCAAAATGACTTGGCACTGTACCCAGAACAAAACCAACAACAGACCAAATATAGACGCATCCTTAATTCAATCATGTCATGGACTTTAAGCACGATCATAGGAATCAGTGGTTTACTGACATGGTATTGCACGAAACTAAATGGCTTTTTCCACTTCACCAGCTTGGGTTTTCTTTTCTTAACGGTAGTGACATTTTGCCTTGCCATAACGTACACCAACTAGCAAACCAAGCATGTAAATAGATTTTGCATCGAAAAAAAGTGCCTACTCTGAAAACACGTATTGATGCTGCAAAATCGCAGTAATCTATTTACGCTACTTTAGTTTAGCAATACATGTAGCGTATCTATTGGCTTATTTATATCAATAAATTCAAAGCAATAGACCAATAGTTACTCCAAACAAACCTAGTCCCAGCTATTTAATGATTAAAATAAAATCAGATTAGCTTATCTAAGCTCAAGTAGAGCTTTGATTTTGATTATTCATGCAAAAACCTAAGTTGGCTCGTGCAAACAATCATATCTAATTGAATGAACAGGTTAATTTTTTATAAAATTTTTTGGAGTTTAATTAGAGTAATATTTTAATTGGTCTAACTAAATGCTTTAAGCTTGTCTGTTTCAGCAGGAAAAGCAATGCAGACGATAAATTTTTGATAGAATAGATAGATGTGAATGAACACCATGTTAAGAAGTCAATTTTATGAAATCTAATTTTGTCAGCCAGATCAACTCCAACGAAGAATGGATCAGTAAAACCCAAATGAAAAAGCAAATGAATGATTTGCAAGCGCTGGGAATGGAACTGACCCGATTGTCTTCTGATACGCTGAAAAAAATGGATTTGCCGGAAGATTTACTCGATGCAGTGTTAACTTATCAGAAAATCACCTCCAATAGTGCACTCAAACGACAAGCTCAATATATTGGGCGTTTAATGCGCGAAATAGATCATACTCCGATTAGTCATTATCTGGCTCGGCTTAAAGGTGAAAACACGGCACATAATGCTTATCTGCAACGGCTGGAAAATTTACGTTCAGCCCTGATTGCGGATGATAAAGCATTGACTGAATTAATTAGCCACTATCCCGACATTGAGGTGAATAATCTGCGCACCCTCATCCGCAATGCGCGCAAAGAACAGGCTGAAAATAAACCGCCTAAAGCTTTTCGCGCTTTATTTCAGCTGCTGAAATCTGCAATCAGTGAAGATAATATTGTCTAAAAAAGTGCAGAATAAGAACCCAGTATGCTCTAAATTTATTTTAGAGAACCATCAGCAAAATTAAACCGTAATCTGGTTAACAGTCTTTTAGACCTGTTTTGGATCGATCATAATGAGTGACATACTAAATAAAATCTTGGCTACCAAAAAAATCGAGGTGAGCAAGGCACAAGCAACCATCCCATTTAATGAGGTCAGAGCACAAGCGGAACAACAGACCACGGTACGCTCCTTTCTTCATGCCATCAGCCAAAAACACCAAAATGCGCAAGCGGCCATTATTGCCGAAATAAAAAAAGCCAGCCCTTCTAAAGGGCTGATACGTGCAGACTTTCAACCGGCAGCCATTGCCCAAGCCTATGAAGAAGGCGGTGCAGCCTGTTTGTCTGTTCTCACTGATGAGCAGTATTTCCAAGGAAGTTTTGCCTATTTGAACCAAGCACGCAATGCCTGCACCTTACCGGTTTTGCGAAAAGATTTTATTATCGATCCATATCAGATTTATCAATCTCGCGCCGAAAACGCCGATGCCATTCTTCTTATCGCCGCAGCCTTAGAACAGTCACAATTGCTGGAATATGAGCATATCGCCCATGAATTGAATTTGACGGTGTTACTAGAGGTGCACAACCAAGAAGAGTTGGAAAAATGTCGCGACATGCAAACCCCATTGTGGGGGGTAAACAATCGTAATTTACGTACTTTTGAAGTAGATTTAAATCAAACCTTAAAATTGCTCCCTTATTTACACGGTAAAACTGTGGTGACTGAGAGTGGTATTTTTACTGCCAATGATATCCGCCTGATGCAACATCATCAGATCAATACCTTTTTAATAGGTGAAAGCTTAATGCGTGCGGATAATATCAGTCAGGAACTATCTACATTGGTCAATGCTTGATCAGCCACAATCTGAATACCTGAATAAAGAACCAATCTAAAGGATTAAATTATGTCAGTGATCATTAAAACCCCCGAAGAAATTGCAGCGATGCGAGCTGTAGGTCGTTTGGCCGCAGAAGCATTAGATTATATTGGTCAATTTGTTAAACCTGGTGTGACCACTAATGAGCTGGATAAACTGATTCATGACTATCACATCAATGTACAAGGTGGATATCCGGCACCATTGGGTTATGGTACGCCCCCTTTTCCTAAGTCTTGCTGCACATCGGTCAACCATGTTATTTGTCATGGGATCCCCGACGACAAACCATTAAAAAATGGCGATATCTTGAATATCGATGTCACCATCGTCAAAGATGGGTTTCATGGCGATTCCAGCCGTATGTATGCTGTAGGCGAAATCAGCCCACAAGCCCGCAGATTAATCAATGTCACCCATCAAAGCATGATGGCGGGTATTGAAGTTGTCCGCCCTGGAGCAACACTGGGCGATATTGGCTATGCCTGTCAACAAGTTGCCGAAAATGCTGGCTATTCCGTTGTCCAAGAATTCTGTGGACATGGTGTCGGACGCGGCTTTCATGAAGAGCCACAGGTGTTACATTATGGACGGCGCCATACCGGTTTAAAACTGCAACCGGGCATGATCTTCACCATTGAACCAATGATTAACCAAGGTAAACGTCATTTAAAGATTTTGAACGATGGCTGGACTGTTGTAACCAAAGACCATAAATTATCCGCTCAATGGGAGCATGAAGTCCTTGTTACAGATACAGGTTATGAAATCCTAACCATCAGTCCTATGACAGGTAAACCTTAAAATAGCGTAAATTTACCAAACCAAAACATAAAATTATTATTCTTAAACTTTATTATATTTTAGTTAAAAATTTTATGACAAATATAGGTAATTATCTATATTACATCATAAAAATTAACAATATAGGTCTAATTACCCCTATTGCGTAAATATATGCTTTATACCTTTTCTAAGCTAATGTAAAAACTATTGTGATAAGATAGAACTCAATAGATAATTATGCATATTGGTAACTTCTGGCTATAACGTTGACTTTAGTCGGAATTTACCAAAATAATTGATTGTTTATGAATGATCATATTAAATAAAGTAATGCTAGTTAAACATAGACAAACTCGTTTTTAAGGTATAAAAATTATGAAAGCATTTAAACCCATTAATAACGTACGCGAAATCCGTAAAAAACTTGGTTTGAATCAGATTGAGTTCTGGAGTCAGGTTGGGGTAACTCAGTCAGGCGGTTCACGTTATGAAGCTGGTCGCAATATTCCTAAACCAGTTCGCGAACTGGTACGATTGGTGCATGTTGAGCAATTGGAATTGAGCAAATTAAATCGCACCAATATGGAAATTGCTGAATTGTTGAAAAATGATCATCCAGAAATCTATCAGCAGCTCAAATCTAAAATAGATCACAAATAAACTGACTTTTGTTAGCTTATTCGCCCCTACCCATCAAATGGTCGGGGCTTTTACTTTGTTGAATCTCAGAAAATATCTTATGTGAAGATATAAAATGAGAGGATAAAAAAATATGACTCAAATGACATCGTCTCTAATGCCTTTTTTTAGTCTGATACGCGTGAGTGGCGAAGACCGTACTACGTTTTTACATAATCAGCTTTCAAATGATATTAACAATCTACCTATCGGTCATGCGTGTTTAGCCACTTACAATACCGCTAAAGGACGTGTAATAGCGACTCTGCTGGTTTTAAAGCGGGAAAATGACCTACTGCTGATGGCAGCCACCGATCAAATTACAGCTTTGCTGAAAAAACTACAAATGTATGTTATGCGCAGTAAAGTAAAACTTGAAGCTATGCCTGAATGGGGCGTGGCAGCGAGTGCCCCGTCTACTCACTTTGACTTACCATCTGAACCGCAATTTGTTTTGCCAACAACTCATCACAACAACCAATGGAGTATTACCCTACCGGATGGCTCTGTCATTGAACTGAGCAAAACAGAACATTTACCGCCCTATGATGCCAGTATTGTGACCAATTGGCAGATCTATGAAATAAATCATGGCTTAGCCTGGATTTGTGCTGCTACCAGCGAAACTTGCGTGGCACAAATGTTGAACATGCAGCTAGTTGGTGCAGTTAATTTTAAAAAAGGCTGTTATCCCGGACAAGAAATCATTGCCCGAGCTCAATATCGCGGACAAGTAAAACGTGGTTTAGTCAAGTTACAGGCCACAGCGCCAGTTAAAGAAGGTGAACTCATCTATTGTCATGATGACGAAGTAGGTTTAATCATCAACCAAGTATCGGATCTGCACGCCAACCTCGTTTTAGCAGTGATCAAGCATGATGCCGTCGCAGAACCATTGCATACTGAATCAGCCGAACTGAATCTGGTTACACAGTTTTTCTGATCGCTCTCATAGAGATGTTGCAACCATGCCATGGTATAGAGTGCTAAGCCAACCTAGGCAAATTTGATTATGCAGATTAAGACTAAAATGTCAGCTAAGCACCTATTTTCAATACCATTATCATGATCTGCCAGACAGACAGAAAAAAATATCTCTGGTGACGGCATTTAACCCTCAGATTTTATATTAACTTGTGCTACAATTAGCCTACCTTCAAGACGGCCTGAGCCGTCTTGTTTTTATTGTTTTCACATTAGCAAACAACATGAGCCAAATTGCCCAAGAAGCGGCACGTCGCCGCACATTTGCGATTATTTCACACCCTGACGCAGGTAAGACTACCCTGACTGAAAAGCTATTACTGTTTTCAGGTGCCATACTTTCCGCCGGAACAGTTAAAGGCAAAAAGTCCGGTAAATTCGCCACTTCAGACTGGATGGAAATTGAAAAACAACGCGGTATATCCGTTGCTTCTTCAGTGATGCAGTTTGATTATCGGCAACATGTTGTCAACTTGCTGGATACACCTGGACATGAAGATTTTTCAGAAGATACCTATCGTGTGCTCACCGCAGTTGACAGTGCCTTGATGGTGATCGACGCGGCCAAAGGTGTCGAAGCTCAGACCATCAAGTTGTTGAATGTGTGCCGATTGCGTGATACCCCTATCGTTACCTTCATGAATAAATACGATCGGGAAGTTCGAGATTCCTTAGAACTACTGGATGAAGTAGAAAATATCCTTAATATACGTTGTGCGCCGATCACCTGGCCTATCGGCATGGGTAAAAATTTCAAAGGGGTATACCATATCCTCAATGATGAAATTTATCTGTTTGAAGCAGGTGGTGAAAAGCTACCGCATGAGTTCGATGTGATTAAGGGATTGGATAATAGCCGACTGGATGAATTATTTCCGATTGAAATCCAGCAATTACGCGAAGAAATCGAATTAGTACAGGCAGCATCCAACGAATTTGATCTTAACGCATTTTTGCGTGGGGAGCTCACACCAGTATTCTTTGGTTCTGCCATCAATAATTTTGGTATTCAGGAAATTCTCAATGCCCTGATCGATTGGGCGCCTGCACCACAACCCCGAGCTGCGCTTGAAAGAGTAGTCGAACCAACGGAAAACAAATTTTCTGGTTTTGTATTCAAAATTCAAGCCAACATGGATGCTAAGCATCGAGATCGCATCGCCTTCTTACGCGTTTGTTCTGGCGAATTCACTCGAGGCATGAAAATAAAACATCTACGCCTTAATCGTGAAATTGCCGCATCCAGCGTCGTGACATTTATGTCCCATACGCGCGAATTAGTCGAAGACGCCTATGCAGGTGACATTATTGGTATCCCCAACCATGGCAATATCCAGATTGGCGACAGCTTCACCGAAGGAGAACAACTGACCTTTACCGGTATTCCATTTTTTGCCCCCGAACTGTTCCGCGCAGTTCGAATTAAAAATCCGCTGAAAATGAAACAACTGCAAAAAGGTTTGCAACAGCTTGGTGAAGAAGGTGCGGTTCAGGTATTTCGTCCGCATAATGGTGGTGATCTGATTCTCGGTGCAGTGGGTGTGCTCCAGTTTGAAGTGGTTACAGCCCGATTAGCCAATGAATATGGCGTCGATGCGGTATTTGAACCCGCCAATATCTGGTCTGCTCGATGGGTGTCTTGTGCTGATAACAAAAAAATGGCTGAATTCGAAAAAGCCAACACCCTCAATCTGGCTACAGATGCAGGAGGAAATTTAACTTATCTGGCACCGAATCGAGTTAATCTGTCTCTGACAGAAGAACGCTGGCCAGATATTCGTTTCCATGAAACGCGAGAATTAACTGTTGCAGTAAACCAGTAATCCCGTTTACCTCGCTTCCACATAAAGCAGTCCGGCAAAATCAATACTGGGCTGCTTTATTTTTTAAGTCTATAGTGGATTAATATTTTAGTCGTAGCCATAGTAGGAAATACCGCTTGGATCAGACCGTCTTCAGCTGATCATCAAATCAGCTCTGGTTTAACGTGTGGGCAAAATTTGTCAGTCAGCAGGAACAGATAGCTACCGCACTAAACAATCAATACGACAAATCGCCAACATATTAGGCATCGAATAATCAGATGCATGCTACCTTAACCGAAATCAACTCCACCTGTCGAAGTAGACGATTCTATAAAACTAAAGTTAGTACCATTTTTTTGGGAAGCATGCCCCCATTTCCAGATCAATCCTCCGGCAGGTAAACGTTCTCCTAAGACAGCTAACTATTGATGTAGAATTTATCCCTGTTATTTTAGAGGCTTATTCCCTGATGAAATAGGTTTTTTAGTTATTTCCATCTCAAGTATATTAAGATACGTTTTTTTGTACACTAACTTCAAACTGTAAACATCTGATTTCTCCATTTCTGTATTGTCTTTGCTGACTTTAAAATATGATCAGTGCTCTGATACTTTATTCTCTAAAATGAATTAAGCTTCCTGGTTAAAGATTTAACCCTGCTTTTATTAAAACCTTTATAAGCCAGAATATCCTTCCAAATTTTCCTTTCCATCTCTTTTAAGGATAGATGTGGATACGAGTACCCTTTACTTAATTTCTTTAAATAATTTTCTTCTTTTCTAAAAATAATCTTTTATCATTTGATGCGATATTTATAATAACAATCCGGATTTTTAATGGATTCGGAGATT
>CALYOS010000011.1 GCA_945267035.1 uncultured Neisseriaceae bacterium
TATAGCAGATTTGTTGGTTGATGAACGATATCAACGTCAAGGAATTGGCATTGAATTAATTAGGCAAGTACAAAAATCTACCGCTGAAGAATGTAAAATTACTTTGTTAGCAGCTCCTCAGGCAAAAAATTATTATGGACATATTGGTTTTGAGCAGCATGATTCAGCTTGGGTTCTGAACAAAACATTATAAATGAATATTGAGAATTTTTATTGATATATGCTATATTTATCAATATGGGATAATAGAGAAAGAAAACCATGTTGTACGATGATAATTCGGAAGAATTAGAAATTTTACATGAATGGGGATGTTCGGTTAGATCAAAAAGATATCTTATTTTAATGCATTTGGTAATCTATACTATTTTTTTTATAGTATTTACCTCTGCATTTTTTAATAAATGGCAACAATTTTATTTAAGCATAATTATTCCGATCTTTTGGGGGATTGCTGCCATTATTGCCTTATTTTTATATGTTTATAAGAAGTTTACGATCAAACATGTTGCTTTCACCAAAAGTCATGTCTATATAGAAAATATAAAATTGGATCTATGTTTTGTCGATTCCATTGCTTTTGTTAAATTATACAAATGTGGAAAAAATGTCGGTTATTCTAAAATTAAATTTTGTATGACTTTTTTGCCAAATAAATATCATTTAAGCAAAGTTTTGTTTTGTTTAACTTTTCCAAGAAATCATATGGCTGAGAATTATCAGATTTATGATTATGAACAGAGATTTATCAAAGTGATTGAAAGCTGGGCGCAAAATAGGAGGTCCATGAACGCCCAAGATAATGTTTAGAATGCTGTTGTTGTTACATTGTTGTTAGAGTGTAATTTAGTCATTTAGTTTTTTTCTGACTATATTCGTTTATAAGCTTATAGTGAGTATGATTCATTTAATACTAGCTATTTGTCATATTTATTTTTCGTGACAAAGTGAACTGTCTGGTTAGGCTGAGGCTTGTTTATATTGCCAATTCTTAAATAAAGAATTTTGGTTTAGGTTTGATGATTTTTCTATTTTGCAGAATTAGGTAACAGCCAAAGATGGCTGTTACTTCAATCCGATTCAAGCCAAAATTTTATTGATTATTCTGTTTGAATAATATTTTATTGTTTATCGACATTTACGTGGACTTTGTCCTTTTATCTCTTCATTAGTATGCAGATCATAAACACGAATAGTTGCTTTAGGGAAGGTTCTACATAGTGAAATTTTGGTGGTGGTTAAACCTCTGCCTTGTGCCACCAATTTCACTTTGGGTAGTAAATTTTGTCCATTTTCATCCTGAGCTTCGATGCGATAGTCTCCAGTCAATGTCATGCATCCGCTTAGAAATAAGCTAGCCATAATCAGAAAGTTTTTTATCATGTTGAATTTTGTCTAGAATTAATTATATGGCATATAGTAGCGGTATTTACTTAAATGGTAAACATTTTTAATTAAGGAAAATCATGTTTTTTATTGTTTCGGTAATATGGCAATGCAGATAAAAGCAGAAGATAATTATAGATAGATTTAAGTTGGTGATGAAGTTGCTTAATATGGAATAAGTTAAAACGATGGTTTTGAAAACGGTATGTTTAGATATTTTAAATCATGGAGCAGGGCAATGCTATCCAATAATTGCCCTGTTTTATTTTTGCTCATACGTAAATGTTTAGCGTGATTGCTTCATTAACCGTTGTTTTTCGCGGTTCCAATCTTTTTCTTTACTGCTTTGGCGTTTATCGTGTTGTTTTTTGCCTTTGGCCAAGCCCATTTCTATTTTGACATAGCCATGACTATAATGCATGTTGACAGGAACCAGGGTATAGCCACTGCGCTCAACTTTGCCAATTAATTTATTTATTTCTGTTTGTTTTAAAAGCAGTTTGCGCTGCCGAGTTGGGTCAGGTTTAACATGGTTAGAGGCGGTGGGTAATGCTGTTATGTGGCTACCTACCAAGTAAAAAGCGCCTTTTTTCCATTGGATATAGCTTTCTTTGATTTGAACACGACCGGCGCGAATGGCTTTCACTTCCCATCCTTCCAGTACTATCCCGGCTTCAATCTGCTCTTCGATAAAGTAGTCGTGAAAAGCTTTTTTGTTGTTGATGATGCTCATAATATTCAGGCGTTATGTGTATTTAGGAGTCTATTTTAGCAGAAAGTTTGTGACAGGGAAGAATTGATGTGATTGCTGATGCAAAATAAAAAAACCGATTTGATCAATCGGTTTTTTTATTTTAGTGTTCCAGTTCTTGTTTGTGGGTTTCGGGCAGTAATAAGACTGCAAGTATGCTGATGGCACTAGCAGTCATCAGGAACCAACCAATATAGGTGGTTCCTAACATGCCATACACTTTAACCATGTATGCAGCCGCAAAGGGTGTAAGTGATCCACCAAGAATGCCACCAAAGCTGAAGGAGATAGCGGCACCAGTGTAACGCACGTTAGTCGGGAATATCTCAGGTAAAAATGCAGCCAAAGGTGTCCACAAGATACCCATGATAAACAGGGCGAATGATAAAAAAATGGCTGCAGTGGTCATGCTGGCAGAATTGATTAAATCACCAAAAAAATAACCTATGACCATAGTAATGGCACCACCAATCAAAAATACTGGTTTACGGCCGATATGATCAGACAGTTTTGCAGAAATTGGAGAAGCGACAGCCATGAAAATAATGGCGCCCATCAGCATGGTTAGGTAATCGATTTTGTTAAATAAAGCGGCATCTTGCCATGAATGCTTGGTAGTGGCATATTGTAATGAATATACGGTTGTCAGAAAAAATAGGGTAAAGCATGACATGGCAGCTAAAGAACCCAGAATTAAGGGTTTATAGTGCTGACGAACAGTACTTGCCAGAGGGATTTTGGCTTGAGTTTGTTTGGCCACCATATTGCGGAAAGCATGGCTTTCGATGATGGACATGCGTACATACATTCCCACTCCAACCAGTACAATACTTAGGATAAATGGGATGCGCCATCCCCATGATATCATTTGCTCAGCGGTTAATAATTTAGACAGGACAATGAAAATCAGGCTGGCTGCTATAAAACCGATGGGAGGACCCATTTGCGGAAACATGGCAAAAAAGGCGCGTTTTCCTTTAGGGGCATTTTCTGTAGCCAACAGAGCGGCACCACCCCATTCGCCACCTAAACCCAATCCCTGACAAAATCGCAAGATACATAATAGGATGGGCGCGACAATACCTGCCTGTTGATATGTTGGTAACAATCCAATTAATGTGGTACTGATACCCATAATAAGTAATGAAGCAATTAAGGTTGTTTTGCGGCCGATTTTATCTCCAAAATGACCAAATAGCGCGGCACCAATTGGTCTAGCTACAAAAGCAATACCAAAGGTCAAAAATGAATTCATGACGGCTATATTTGGATCGGTTTTGGGAAAAAACAGTTCACTCAGTACCAATGCGGCTGCTAAACCATAAATGTAAAAATCATAAAATTCAACTGCTGTACCAACCAGACTGGCCACGGCCACTTTTGTTGGCGAGTTTTGTACGGATGCTGCAGTAGTATGTGTCGTAGTTGATGGTTTTGTCATAATATTTCTTATTCAATATGGAGAAAAAAAAAGCCTGCATATATAGACACACAAGCTTTTAATTAAAGATCTCTTTAAATGATTTTGTCATTTAATTTTTGTCTTGATCTACCAGCTTGTTTTTGGCAATCCACGGCATCATGCTGCGTAGTTGTTTACCAATGACTTCCACTGGATGAGCGGCTGTTTGGCGACGACGAGCTGTCATTGATGGATAATTAGTCGCTCCCTCAACGATAAATGATTTGGCATAATCGCCATTCTGAATGCGTTTTAAGGCTTCACGCATGGCTTGACGTGATTGATCATTGACCACTTGAGGACCAGTGAAGTATTCGCCATATTCTGCATTATTGGAAATGGAGTAGTTCATGTTGGCAATACCACCTTCGTAAATTAAATCTACGATCAGTTTCATTTCATGCAAACACTCAAAATAGGCCATTTCTGGCGCATAACCTGCTTCTACAAGGGTTTCAAAACCGGTTTTAATTAGTTCAACCAAACCGCCACACAATACAGCCTGTTCACCAAATAAGTCGGTTTCGGTTTCTTCTTTAAAGGTTGTTTGAATCACGCCACCTTTGGTACCACCATTAGCCGCAGCGTAAGACAAAGCGATGTCACGGGCACGTCCACTGGCATCCTGATGTACTGCGATCAAGCTGGGTACACCACCGCCTTTAAGAAATTCACTGCGAACGGTATGACCAGGTCCTTTAGGCGCAATCATGACTACATCAAGGTTTTTAGCTGGAGTAATTTGGTTGTAATGAATGTTAAAGCCATGAGCGAATGCTAAGGTTGCATTGTCCTTCAGATTTGGCGCTATTTCATTGGCGTAGACAGCTGGTTGATTTTCATCTGGAGTCAGGATCATGATTAGGTCAGCTGCTTTGGTAGCTTCTGCTACTTCCATAACTTCATGGCCAGCATTGACCGCTTTTTGCCAAGACTGTCCGTTTTTCCGCAGACCGACAATCACTTTAACACCGGAATCTTTTAGGTTAGCTGCATGGGCATGTCCCTGAGAGCCATAGCCTATGATGGCTACGGTTTTACCTTTGATCAATGACAGGTCAGCATCTTTATCATAAAAAACTTGCATTTGTTTAATCCTTAATTTTTATCTATTTTGTAGTATAGAAATGGGTTGATTGTTGTTTGGGTTGGACTGGTTATTTCCGGTCCGCTCAGATGCGTAGCATACGTTCGCCACGACCGATACCAGCTGCACCGGTACGAACTGTTTCCAGTATGATGTTTTTTCCGGTATTTTCCAGAAAGGCATCCAGTTTGTCGCTTGTGCCGGTAATTTCGACGGTATAGGTTTTATCGGTGACATCGATTATTTGACCGCGAAATATGTCGGTCAGACGCAAGATTTCATCCCTATCTTTACCGGTGGCACGCAATTTAACAAGCATTAGCTCACGTTCTACATATTGACTATCGTTCAAATCGATAACTTTAATCACTTCAATCAGTTTGTTTAACTGTTTGGTGATTTGCTCGATCACTCTGGCATCACCACTGGTAACAATGGTCATGCGCGATAGGGTTTTATCTTCAGTTGGTGAAACGGATAAAGAATCAATGTTGTAGGCACGGGCGGAAAAAAGTCCGACAATTCTGCTCATGGCTCCAGCCTGATTTTCCATCAAAACTGAAAGTATGTGTCTCATGATGTGCTCCCTGTTTTTTCAGACTGATCATGTACATTACCGGTTGTGTTTGAGCGCATATGTACCGGCAACACCATTTCATCTAAACCTTGACCATTGCCAACCATGGGCAAAACATTTTGGGTACGGTCGGTGATGAAGTCCATGAATACGAGTCGGTCTTTGAGGGATATGGCTTCTTTCAGTGCACCTTCAACATCGGATGATTTCTCTACTCTGATTCCGACATGTCCATATGCCTCAGCCAGTTTGACAAAATCTGGCAGTGAGTCCATGTAGGTTTCTGAATAGCGATTTTCGTAATACAGTTCCTGCCATTGGCGAACCATGCCGAGAAAGCCATTATTCAAGTTGATGACTTTAATAGGCACTCGGTATTGATAACAGGTAGAAAGTTCTTGAATATTCATTTGAATGGAACCTTCACCAGTTATGCAGAAAACATCTTCATTAGGCTTTGCCAATTTGGCTCCCATGGCATAGGGAAGTCCTACGCCCATGGTGCCCAAACCACCGGAATTGAGCCATTGACGTGGTCTTATGAAGGGATAGTATTGAGCGGTAAACATCTGATGCTGCCCAACATCTGATGTGATAATGGCATTATTTGCGGTGAGTTTTGCCAGGGTCTGGATGACAAACTGTGGTTTGATGGTTTCGCCATTGTTGTCAAACCATAAGCTATTCGAGCTGCGCCAGTTTTCGATGGTCTTCCACCATTTATCCAATGCATTGTTGTTAAATGCCAGATTTTGTTTCTGCCATAATGCCAACATATCAATTAATACGTTTTTAACATCGCCAACAATGGGCACATCAACTTTAACGCGTTTAGCGATACTTGAAGGATCTATATCGATGTGAATTATTTTTTTAGCGTCTTGGGTAAATTTCTCTGGTGCGGAAATAACTCGATCATCCAGTCGAGCCCCGACGACTACAACGACATCTGCATTTTGTAAAGCCAGATTGGCTTCATAGCTTCCATGCATACCAACCATGCCAAGAAATTGTTTGTTGGTAGAAGGGTATGCGCCTAAACCCATTAATGTGCTGGCCGTAGGGATGCCAGTATGTTGGATAAAATCTGTTAGTATTTCACTGGCATTGGAGAGAATTGCACCACCTCCAAAGAGTAAAACTGGGCGTTTGGCCGCAGCCAATACTTGTACTGCTTTTTTGATCTGTCCAGTATGGCCATGAGTAATGGGCTGATATGAACGAATATTGATATCTTCCTGCGGATAGCTAAATTTAGCCATAGCCTGAGTAACATCTTTGGGGACGTCAATAACCACGACGCCTGGGCGTCCGGTTTTAGCAAGCTGAAATGCTTTTTTTACCGTTTTGGCCAAATCATTAATATGGGTGACGAGGAAGTTATGTTTGACACAAGGACGACTGATACCGATGGTATCAACTTCCTGAAAGGCATCGGTGCCGATAGCGGGGGAACCGACTTGACCGGAAATAACCACTAATGGAACTGAATCGGCATTGGCTGTCGCGATACCTGTGATGGCATTGGTTGCTCCCGGACCTGAAGTCACTAAGGCTACACCAATTTTTTCCCCATTACTGGCACGGGAATAAGCATCTGCAGCGTGGACTGCAGCCTGTTCGTGCCGAACTAATACGTGTTGAAATTTTTTAAGTTGAAAGATGGCATCGTAAATCTCAATAACCGCTCCTCCCGGATAACCAAAAACATATTCGACGTTTTCAGCCTTGAGACTTTGAACCAGAATCTGTGCTCCAGATAATTGCATATGAACCTCTTATCGTCATGTAGTCCAACTGACACGGAACCAATGCATCTATGTCTGGTAAGACTAATACATGCAAACAGCGATTTAGGGTACGCGAATGCACATACTGTGATGAACTATTGGTACTGCGTCCGATAGTCGGAATAGCAGGTTGGGTTAGCAAAAGAAGTAGCTACAATAAAACAGGTGGATTTGTTAATCAAGCGTTAAATTGTGAATAGTTTGTTTTTTTATGTTACATGAAAGCAATTTATAGCTAAAAAACAACAATAGTACGAAATTAAATGTTTAATTTAGACAAAAAATATCATTTCATTCAATTAATTTGTCTAATTTTTTTAAAAAAGTAGGTATTTGACATTTTTTTATTTTTGGACAAATTGTCTGTATCATTGAATGATTACATCAGCTCCAGCTGCGCTAGCAAGAGCCAGCAAGGTGTTTTTATCCATGTAAGCATGACTAAGATGAGAAATATTGGCAACGATGGGTAAATGGCTGATGCACTTTGCTTTGACAATTGCTTCAATATCTAGTCGGTAAGGTGTCTGGCGCTCCATACTAAGTGTACCGGCTTCGCCCAGCATAAGATGATGATTTCCTTTGAGGGCAATGTGTTCCGCCGCTATTAACCAATCGTCAACTTGATGATGTTTATCTTTACATAATACTACTGGAATATTCAGGCATCCCACTTCATTAAGTAATGTCCGATTTGACATGAGTTCTCCGCCTAAATAAATTATGTCTGCTTCTGCTTGCAAGGCATATTCTAGCTGTCTAACATCACGAATTCGTAGCCAAACAGGTTGACCAGCTTGATGCGCCAAATTTATTTGCTGTTGCATGGTTTGTTGCTGCTGCTGGCTATCTGGTTGTTTGATGGTGTATGGTGAAGTGGACTGATAAAAGGGATCGATGAATACACTGTTGCTATTAGGCAGGTTAAAATCTGACATGGTCATGACATATTGATTTTGTTCTGCACCGATTTTCAGACCACGTACGGTAATGATGGTGTCTTCTGCTTGAATTTCTCTACTGATAATGCGCCAATCTTGTACAACGCGTATGGCCTTTTCAACGCCATCCAAGGCTTCCAGCTCTCTGGGCTGAAACACTCTTTCATCCCCAACTGCGCCAATAATGGTGCGCTCTTTACCTTTAGATAAATGCTCAGTTAATCCTCGTTGATGGATGAAATGAATTACCTGATTTATCTCTGTATCGGTAGCGTTTCGCTGCATTACGATGATCATGCGTCATATCCTTGTCGAAGTTAGGTTGATTGTCGATAAAAATATCAAGAATGACAAGTATTCGTTGTGGTTTTGTTGATGTAACTAAATTTGATCATGATGAATGGATGAACGGATTCAATTTGAATTCTAAACACAGAAACCTTGTGGATGTATTTGCAGTCATGCAGGTATTGGTACATAACAGGAACTATTGAGATGTTTTGCCTTTATAGGCTGATTAAGATGTTTGGTGAAGATATTTTGGTTTCATAATTTCAGGTTTTATAAATCTGCCTGTTTGCAACAGTAACAGTAAATTAATGTTATTTGTTTGTTTTATGTTTTATTCTGATGTTAAATTTTTCTAAGCTGATATGATTATCAAGAAATTATTAATGTCGCTGTTGATGCAATCAGGAATGGTGTTATGAAAAAAAAGTGGCTGTTATTTTTGCTGGTGGTTGCTGTTTTAGCAGGTGTTGCAGTTTGGGTTAATATTCGTAATCACGTTGATTTACCCGATGGGTTTGTGGGTGGCAATGGACGGATGGAATTAAAACGACTTGATGTGGCAACGTTATATGCCGGAAGAGTGTTGGCAGTAAAGGTGGATGAAGGGGACGTGGTTAAGAAAGATCAGGTTTTGGCTGAATTGTCTTCTGATCAAACCAGCAGTCGTCTTGCTGCGGCACGCGCAGATAAGCAACGTGCCGAAGAAACGGTAGCCAGAGCCGAAGCGGAAATCGCGGCGCAACAACAAGTACATAAGGTTGCTCAAATGGATTTGGACAATGCTCATCGGTTGAAATCTGATGATCTGGTTTCGGCTCCAGAAGTGAAAAGACGTGTAGCTGAGCGTGATAGTGCAATTGCACGGGTAAAGGCAGCTCAAGCGGCTCGCTCTGAAGCATTGGCTGCAGTAAGACAGGCTCAGGCACAGATTGATGCAACCAGCTCAGCCAATAATGATATGTTAATCAAGGCTCCCAAAGATGGAAGGGTTGAATACCGGATTGCAGAAGCCGGAAATGTACTGGGTGAAGGCAGTAAGGTGGTAACACTTCTTGATCCATCGGATGTCACTTTATCTATTTTTCTGCCGACTGATACCATAGGTAAGTTAAAGTTGGGTGATGAGGCGCGAATTATTTTAGATGGCATGGATGCAGTATGGCCAGCTCAGGTGAATTTTATTGATGCTAATGCTCAGTTCACGCCTAAGTTCGTGGAAACTTCGAATCAGCGACAAAAGTTAATGTATAAGGTGAAGTTGAAGATTTCTCCTGAGTTAGCCTTACGTTATAGTGGTTTGCTCAAAGGCGGTATGACGGGAAATGGTTATATTCGTGTTGATTCTGGAAAAGGCTGGCCGACGGACTGGCAGGTAAAACTTCCGCAGACAACACAAGTAACTAAAGGGCGCTAATATGAACGCTCAAACTCAGCAGCAGCGGCAACAAGAAGGTGAGTTGGCTGTTGATTTGCGTCATGTTTCCCATCATTACCGGCAGACAGTTGCCTTAAATGATGTTTCCTTACAAATTAAGCGATGTGCAACGGTTGGTTTAATTGGTCCAGATGGTGTCGGAAAATCGACGCTTTTGTCTTTGATAGCTGGTGTTAAGGTGATCCAGCAGGGAGAGGTCTTGGTTTTTGACGGCAATATGGCTGATAAATCTAGCCGTCAATTGTTAAGTCACCGTATTGCATTTATGCCTCAAGGGCTGGGACAAAATTTATATCCTACGCTTTCTGTAACTGAAAATGTTGATTTTCATGCTCGTTTGTTTGGTTTACGTGGTTCAATGCGCAAGCAACGGATTGACAGGTTGTTACAATCAACGGGTTTATCACCTTTTGCCGATCGTCCAGCCGGTAAGTTATCTGGAGGGATGAAACAGAAGTTAAGTTTATGTTGTGCACTGGTACATAATCCGGAACTTTTGATTTTAGATGAACCCACTACAGGGGTAGATCCTCTTTCGCGCAGGCAATTCTGGGCCCTTATTGATGAATTGCGGGCGGAAAATCCTGATATGACGGTTATTGTGGCCACGGCTTATTTCGATGAAGCAAAACGCTTTGAATATTTGTTGGCCATGGATGATGGACGCCTGATTGTCAATGCGCCAACGCAACAGGTGTTAAAAGATACTCAGGCAGAAACGCTGGAAGAGGCTTATGTTAAGTTATTGCCACCTGCTAAACAAGATAAGGGTGGTGGGTTGCAACTAACGCCTTTTGTGGCAGAAAAAGATGCTCCACCTGCGATTGAAGCCAAAGATTTAACTAAGCGATTTGGAGATTTTATTGCGGTCAATAATGTCAATTTTACTATTGAGCGTGGTGAAATTTTTGGATTTCTGGGATCAAATGGTTGTGGTAAATCAACGACGATGAAGATGCTAACGGGGCTGTTGGACGCCAGCTCCGGATCAGCTAAGTTACTTGGTCATACGGTGAATGCCAATGATATGACAACCCGTATGAAAATTGGATATATGTCGCAATCGTTTTCGTTATATGAAGAATTAACGGTACGACAAAATTTGGTTTTATCAGCGCGATTATATCAAATGGACGATTCACAAATTGCTGCAGCGGTACAAGATTCGTTGCAACAATTTGATCTGGCTGATTTTGCTGAAACTGAACCAGGTGAATTACCTTTGGGTATTCGGCAACGATTGCAATTGGCTGCTGCCTGTCTGCATCATCCTGAAGTACTGATTTTAGATGAACCCACTTCTGGAGTAGATCCAATAGCTCGCGATATGTTCTGGAAACATTTGCTGCATTTATCGCGAGATAATCGTACAACCATTTTTGTTTCGACCCATTTTATGAATGAAGCAGAACGTTGTGATCGTATTTCGTTTATGCACCAAGGACGGGTGCTGGCTATCGGTACACCAAAACAATTATGCGAACAAAAAAATACCGATGATTTGGAAACAGCTTTTATCCAATACTTAGAAGAAGCGGCTGGCACGGGTAAGACTGATGTATCTTCGGCCAACAAGGAAAGTGTAACGCATCAAGCGGATGACTCCAGTGGTCACAATAATACGGAGAGTCTGCGCTACTGGTTTGGAACGGTGTGGACTTTTGCGGTCAGGGAAGGTAAAGAATTACTACGCGATAAAATCAGGTTGTTTTTTGCTTTATTTGGTCCTGTTGTTTTGATGATGATGGCAGCCTGGTCAGTTTCTTTCGATGTGGAGCATGTTAAATTTGCAGTTTTGGATCGTGATCAAACGATTGAAAGCCGTGCATTGGTGGAATATTTCCGTGGTTCACGCTACTTTACGTTTACGGAAAATCTGCATCATGCCGATGAAATTGATGAAACTTTGAAGGTTTCCCGTGCACGCTTGGTGATCGATATTCCGCCACATTTTGGTCGCGATCTTTTGCGAGGAGATAAGCCGGAGGTTGGATTCTACGTTGATGGCACGATGCCATTTATGACGGAAAATATTAAAAGTTTTATTGTGTTGATCCTTAGTAATTACACGGCTGAACAATGGCGCGCCAGTGGTTTGCCCATTTCGTTAAAACCTTCGGTTAATGTGGCGCCACGATATATCTATAATCAGGATTTCAAGAGTATTTTTGCCATTACACCCGGCATGATTATGATGGCCATGATGCTCATACCTGTCATGATGACAGCTTTAGGGGTAGTACGTGAACGCGAGATTGGCTCGATCACGAATTTGTATACATCTCCAGCTTCCGTACGGCAGTTTTTGGTGGGCAAACAAATTCCTTATGTGGTGGTTTCTTTTGTCAGTTATTTGATTCTCGTCTGGCTAGCTGTGGTGGTGTTAGGCGTGCCAGTACAAGGAAGTTTCTTTGCGATGAGTCTTGGCGCTTTAGCTTTGATTTGCGCCGCCACGGCATTTGGCTTGCTGATTTCCAGTTTTGTTAAATCTCAGGTTGCCGCTATTTTTGGCTCCGCCATTTTGTCTTTAATTCCAGCGTTAAATTTTTCTGGTCTGCTTTATCCACTTTCAACATTAACCGGTTTGAACTACTGGATTGGCTGGGGGTTTCCAACAGCATGGTATCAGCTAATCAGTCTAGGTGGGTTTACCAAAGGGTTGGGTTTTGTGGATTTCATTAATTATTATCTGGTGTTGCTAGCATTCTGTCTTTTTTATGTATTACTGGCAGGCTGCTTTTTGAAAAAGCAGGAGGTGTGAATGCTGCGCTGGTTTAAAAATGTATGGGTACTGAGCATCAAGGAATTAAAAAGTTTGCTGAGTGATTTGGTGTTGATGGGTTTAATGGTGGTGGTGCTTTCGGTAGCTATTTACTCAGTAGCGACCAGTATTACGACAGAAGTACGCCATGCTTCAGTTGCAGTACTTGATGCAGATCACAGCACTTTGTCTTATCAGATTCGGGATGCTTTATTACCTCCTTATTTTCAAACGCCGGTTGAAATTAATCGTGAAGAAATAGATCAGGCGATGGATAAGGGCGATTATGTTTTTGTACTGGATATTCCGGCTCATTTTCAACGGGATGTCCTGGCTGGCAGATCTCCTACCATACAGGTACTGGCTGATGCTACATCTGTTACTCAGGCTGGGATAGGGATCAATTATCTAACCCAAATCATTCAAGGCAAAACCAGCAGTTTTCTGCAACAACCCGACGCAAGTTCTCTTAGTCCGGTTGCGCCGGTGGTGAATATTCAGTTCAATCCAAATGGACAGTCTCACTGGTATATATCGACGATGGGGGTGGTATCAAATTTAACCTTACTGGCCATTATTTTGGTCGGCGCTGCGGTAATACGTGAAAGAGAACACGGTACGATTGAACAATTGCTGGTGATGCCGGTGCGCCCAAGTGAGATCGTCATGGCCAAAATTTTGACAAATGGTGCAGTCATTGCCATCGCAGCTTTAATGTCATTGTGGCTAGTAGTGCATTATTGGCTGGATGTCCCGATCAATGGGTCGATACCCCTGTTTACAGCAGGAATGATTATTTATCTGTTTTCTGTCTCTTCACTGGGAATCTGGCTGGCTACGTTGGCGCCCACGATGCCGCAGTTTGGTTTGCTTACGTTGCCTATATATGTGGTGATGCGGTTACTTTCCGGTGCAGAATCGCCTCTGGAGAGTATGCCGGAATTTTTTCAATATATTACTTGGTTATCACCGGAAACACAGTTTACTCAGTTTAGTCAGGATGTACTGTTTCGCAACGCCGGATTTCACACAGTTTGGCCAAAAATTCTGATGATGTCTGTGGCTGGTGCTTTGTTTTTAACACTAGCCTTATCTCGTTTTCGCAGCATGCTAGCGCAGCATTCATAATTGAATAAAAGGTTAACAGCAATGAAATTAGTCCTGAAAAATAATTGGTTGTCGGTCTTGCTCAGCATGATGTTGCTCGGCGGATGCGGTACAACCGATGTTAAGGTAAATTCAAATGTATCCGTTCCACAAAGGTTTGACCGCGCCGAACAGGCACGTGGAGCGATGGAAATGGGTAGGTGGTGGGATAGCTGGCCTGATCCGGTCTTACGCCATTTAATAACGACAGGCTTAGAAAATAACCATGACTTGGCGCAGATGAAGGCCAATATGAATGCGGCTCGTGCGGGTGCGGCTTTAGCTGAATCTGATTTGGGGCCGCAGGTTTGGACAGACGTTAATGGCTCGGTACATCGCCTCAAAAATGATAATCCATTAAAAAATGTTGCTATTCCAGGCATGGGTAATGCTCGTGAAGCCTTGCATTCAGCTGGTTCACCTCTAGGTGACAATAAACTGGATTGGAAGGGTAATCATATTCAATTAGGCTTTGCTGCCAGTTGGGAACCTGATGTCTTTGGGGGGAAGCGCAGCGATGCAGAAGCGGCACGTTATCTCAGTTTGAGTGTGACAGAACAGTGGCACGGAGCACAAATAATGCTCAGTGCGGATATTGCTGATAATTATCTGAAAATGCGAGCAATGCAGCAACGCATCAGGATTGGTCAACAAAGTGTGACTACCTTAAAACACTTGCTGCGTTATGCACAAGGGCGTTTTAGAGCGGGGCAGGCAACTGCCTTTGATGTCAAAGATGTGTCTTCAAATCTTGCTGCCATGCAAGCGCAAATCGCTACCTATCAAGCTCAAGCTGACGCTTATCAGCGTAATCTGGCGGTATTAACCGGTCAGACGCCACAAGGTTTTTATGTGCCTGAATCATCTGTTGATATTTTTCAACGCTTACCCGCTGCTCCCGCCGGTCAGCTCCCACTGGATGTGATTACCCGCCGTCCTGATTTGCGTAGTTTAGAAAATCAGGTGAAGGCAATGAGTGCGAAATTAGGCAGCGCCAAGGCTGATCGATACCCCCGATTTGACATCAGTTTTCTATGGCAAACAGGCAGAATCAAATTAGACAGTGATTTATCTCATTTGAAAACAAATGGGGGGATAGTTGATTTAGGCATCAGTTTGCCCATTTTTACTGCCGGTCGCATCAAACATAATATTGAAATGGCCGATTCGCGCTTGAAAGCTGCCATCGCTGCCTATGATCAAGGAATTTTAAAAGCATTAGCAGAAGTGGATAATGCTTATCAGATGCAATATAGTTTAAATAAACAATCTCTTTTGCTGATTCAAGCACAACGTGAAGCCGATAAGCAAGCTAATGCTGCGGAAAAACTGTTTCGTTATGGGGAAATGACTCTTGATCGTGCGTTGAGATCACGATTGAATGCGCAAAATCTTTTTGAGAAAGAAGTTCAGGGTAAATTGGCTGAGGCACAAAACTTAATTAATTTGTACAAAGCGTTAGGTGGAGGTTGGCAAAAAGATTCGGCGGAAATAGAGTAAATATTCTGTTACCCCCTTCTTAACTGTGTTAACTAACCAGAAGATTATCTGGTGAATAATGTGTCATAATTTGTAAATGGTATAACTAAATTTTAGGAGCAAGCATGCGTTTCGTTTTTTCGATCATTTCTATGTATCGGTCATTATTGCTGCTTGCTGTTTTAGGAACGAGTGCCTGTTCCAATTTGCAATACCAACCTATAGCGACTATTGACCATATCGATACCACTAAAGGTTATCGCCTACAAAATGCATTACTCAATAGAGATAGTGAAAAAGAAGACAATGTAATTGGCATAGTGATGTTTTCGGGAGGAGGTACCCGTGCAGCTGCCTTTGGCTATGGGGTTTTGGAAACATTGAAAAAACAGCAGGTAAAAATAAATGGTAAATCAACTAATTTATTGAATACCATCGATTTGGTCTATGGAATTTCAGGTGGTTCAGTTTTAGCAACTTATTTTGGTTTACATGGCGAAGAAACCATACCATTATTTAAGCAAAATTTTCTGAGTTTAAATTTGCAGAAAATGATGATTGGACAGGTGTTTTCCATGGCAAATTGGTCACGCTTGGCTTCCCCTGAATTCGGACGAGGGGATCTATTGCAAGAGCAATTTGACCTGCATCTTTACAAAGGCGCTACCTATGCCGATTTAGCTGAACGGCGTAAGGGGCCATTTGTGGTGATCAGTGCCACCGATATGAGTTTGGGCAGCCGACTGGATTTTACGCAAGAATATTTTGATTTACTTTGCCTAGATTTGAGCAGTCTACCCATATCACGAGCAGTAGCATCCTCTAGCGCTGTTCCTTTGGTGTTTTCCCCAGTTACTTTGAATAATAATGGTGGGAATTGCCAGTATCATTTACCGGATAATTTACTAGATGAACACCATGACAATGTGGAAATAGCTGGAACATCTGAATTTAGAGCCAAAACGAGAGCAGCCTATCGGGCAAATTTGAAACAATATCAAGATAGTCAAAAACGCCCGTATATTCATTTACTGGATGGTGGTTTAACCGATAATTTAGGTTTACGTAGTTTACTTGATGCCAGTGAACTATACAGTAATAAAACGCTGTACGACCGCCTGGAAAACGCACGGATCCATAAAATCATTATTATTAACGTTAATGCGCAGACACAACGTCGCAATGAGATTGATAGCAGTGCTAATGTACCAGGAACGGCTGATGTAGCCAGAGCTTTGACCAGTATTCCAATAGAGAAGTATTCAGAAGATACGCAACGCCAGTTTCAAAAATACGTTGATTGGTGGAACAGCACACGTACTGGTGACACACCCTTAGTTTACTATATCAGTGTCAATCTCTTGGATCTGCCAGATTCGCCATTGCGAGATAAAGTTATTCATATTCCAACCACTTTTTATCTGGCCCGCAACGAAGTCAATAATCTACGCCAAGCCGCAAATATACTGTTAACTCAATCCAGCGAATATAAGCGATTGGTAAAAGATATAGGTATCGCAGAAGTACCTGCTGATATTGCATCCAATCCTATATTTGATCCTGACGATAATGACAACTCTGAAGAAGTAAATCCCAGTGAAAATGAACGCATTAATCTTGAGACAGTAAAGAACCTCGAAGACAATACTAAATCATTTGTAAATTTTATTAATGTTGAATCTATTCCTTTAGGACGCTAAAGGGGTTTATGTTGTGTGAAAGAGACAAGATTGACCGCGTAAACAGAGATAATTGATTCAGGTTCTCATTATCAATATTTGGTGTAACATTTTTCACTCAAAGTCTAACAAAAAAGGGGAAAGTGCCCCTTTTTTTTATGTCTTTTGAATATAATTATTAACTTGATAATATTTATTGGTGAGGATGAGTAAGCAGGGTTGAAAATGACGCTGATGAGGATAAAACCTAGCCAGTTTTAGGATTGATTTGTTTTCATCTAAATAATTAAATGCTCTTGTCCTGTATATTTCATAATCAATTTTATGCCGAAAATATATGTCATAAAAATATTTTTCTCAAGTACATTCTCTTTTACATTGCTACATTTTTTGAGCTTAAAACATCAATAAATATTCGATTGTCGTTAACAAAAAACTAAAATTATCATTTATTTTCAAATAAATATAAATATAGACAGGAATTAAAATCAGACAAGCGCACACTATTCTCCGTTCTTTCTGGAGAAGGTGAACTTATGTTGAATTGGGTTTTAACTAATATAAAAGAATCACCAGTTATTCTTCTCTTCCTGTCATTAAGTTTGGGATACCTATTAGGCAGTATTCGTTTTGGTAAATTCCAACTTGGAGGAGTAGCTGGGTCTTTGCTGGTCGCTGTTGTACTCAGCTTGCTGAATGTACACATTGATTCAGGTCTCAAAGCGCTGCTGTTTACATTATTCATATACGCGGTTGGTTATGAAAGTGGTCCGCAGTTTTTCCGTTCACTGGGGGTAAAAACCCTACGTGAAATCTTTTTGGCGCTCTTTATTGCCATCACAGGTTTTATCACTGTGATGATCATGGCCAAATGGTTCCATCTTGATAAAGGTTTAGCCGCTGGTCTGGCTGCTGGGGGATTAACCCAATCTGCCATTCTGGGTACCGCTGCTGATGCGCTAAGTCATATGGGACTTCCACCTGACCAATTGCAGAAATTGCAAGCGAATGTGGCAATCGGTTACGCAGTGACTTATATCTTCGGTTCTCTTGGTGCAATTATCATTTGTATGAATATTCTGCCAAAAGTCATGAAACGAGATATTCGTGATGATGCCGTGGCTGCTGAGGCTGAGCAACTGAAAGGTGCAATGGCTCTGGAAGGTAATCAGGGCATGGCTATTACCCAAATGGTGGGACGTATCTATGTTGTTGAAAAAGATATCCATAAAACAATTAAAGATATTGAATTGCAAAACATAGGTGTGACCATTGAGCGGATTAAACGCCACGGTAATTTGATTGATTGTACTGCTTCGACAGTCCTTCAATCTGGTGACATTGTTTTGATTGTTGGTCGTCGTGAAGCCGTGACTGCTGTTAGTGGTTTATTTGGACGTGAATTGGATTCTGAACCTGGTTTGGAATTGATTGTGGATACCAAAGATGTGGTCTTCCGCAACAGCGAATATGCCAATAAAACCATGGCAGAAATTCGTTCCAAAGTTCACCAAGATGACAATGCCTTTGAGATTCAGCATGGCATCTATTTAATAGCCTTACATCGTAATGGCGAGAAATTAGAGGTGACTCCAGATACTCAATTCAAACTGGGCGATGTCATGACCATTTACGGTTCTACCAGTGATATTAACCGTGTCGTGCATATTATTGGTGCTCCGATCACTGTTAATAGTAAAACTGACTGGGCCTATCACGGTCTGGGCGTAGTTCTAGGTCTGATTATTGGCTGGGTCGTTATCCGCATCGGCAATATTCCTATCACGCTGGGTGCAGGTGGTGGCGCATTACTGTCTGGTCTGTTTTTTGGCTGGTTGCGTGCCCGTAAACAAACATTTGGCAATATGCCAGCTGCCGCATCTCAATTCATGAAAGACTTTGGTCTAGCCGGTTTCGTCTCTGTGGTTGGTTTGCAATCTGGTTTACAGGCGATTACCACCATCAAAGAGCAGGGGATAACTCTATTCTTAATCGGTGTCGTGGTGACATTAGTACCGATGATACTGGCTATCTTTTTTGGTCGCTATGTGCTCCGCTATGACAATGCCGCAATTTTTGCTGGCGCCTTGTCAGGCTCACGTAGTGCAAATCCGGCATTTGGTGAAGTTTTGGATAAAGCAGGCAATTCAATTCCAACCACACCATTTGCAATTACATATGCATTAGCCAATGTGTTCCTGACCCTGTTAGGGCCGTTGATCGTGGCTCTTGTTTGATATGTGGTCTTAACTTCCTGAGGAAACAACTATGAATTCAAAACTTGATTTTGAAAAATATGCCAATCTAAGTCCGTTCGAATTGAAAAATCATCTAATCGATCTGGCTCAGAGCCGTAATGATCGCATGATGTTAAATGCAGGTCGTGGTAACCCAAATTTCTTAGCAACTTTGCCACGCAATGCCTTTTTTGAGTTAGGTTTATTTGCTGCTGAAGAATCAGAAATTTCTTTCTCTTTCTTGGATCAAAACATCGGTGGTATGCCATTTAAAGACGATTTGATGGCCCGCTTTGATGATTATATTCGTCGTAATCGCACGAAACCAGGCGTGGATTTTCTTAGTAAAGCCATGTCTTATGTTCGTGACCAGTTAGGTTACAATCAGCATCAGTTCTTGCTGGAAATGACTGAAGGTATCTTAGGTTGCAATTACCCAGTACCTGATCGTATGTTGCGTTTATCTGAAGAGATTGTTAAACAATACATTCTGCAAGAGATGGGTGCAAAATCCATGTCCAATGAAGATATCGACCTGTTTGCCACTGAAGGTGGTACTGCTGCGATGGCCTATATCTTCAATTCTTTGAAAGAAAACGGTCTGATTCGTCATGGCGATAAAATTGCCTTAGGCGCACCGATTTTCACACCATATCTTGAAATTCCAGAATTGAACGATTACGAACTGGAAGAAGTGTTGATCAATGCGGATCCTAAATTAGACTGGCAATATCCAGAAAGCGAATTGCGTAAACTGGAAGATCCTTCTATTAAAGCATTCTATCTGGTTAATCCTTCTAATCCGCCATCAGTAAAAATGGACGATCGCAGTCTGCAAATCATCGCCGATATCGTGAAGAAAAGACCAGATCTGATTATTCTGACCGACGATGTTTACGGCACTTTTGCTGAAAACTTCGAATCTCTGTTTACACTGTGTCCTTACAACACCATTTTGGTGTACTCATTCTCTAAATACTTTGGTGCCACAGGCTGGCGCCTGGGTGTGATTGCCATGGCTAAAGAGAATGTATTGGATAAGAAAATTGCTGAATTGCCAGAAGCTGAGCGTCAGATTTTGCACAAACGTTATCTGTCTATCACTCCTGAACCAGAAAAATTGAAACTGATCGACCGTATGGTGGCAGATAGCCGTGCTGTAGCGTTAAATCACACAGCTGGTTTGTCTACTCCTCAGCAGGTTCAGATGGTATTGTTCTCTCTGGCAGAGATGATGGATACTAAGAAACAGTATAAAGATGCATTGATGGCTCTGATTCGCAATCGTAGTGCTGCTATGTATAAAAAACTGGGTATTAAACACGAATTCAATGAAAACAGTGTTGATTATTATACTCTGGTTGACATGGAAGATACTGCGCGTCAATTACATGGCGATGAGTTTGCGGAATGGGTTGTTAAAACCAAAAACCCGAACGAATTATTGTTCAGAATTGCAGATGAATCTGGCGTAGTTCTGTTACCGGGTAAAGGTTTTGCTGTACAGCATCCGTCTGGTCGCGTTTCACTGGCTAACTTAAATGAATACCAGTACAAAGCTATTGGTGCGTCATTACACAAACTAGCTTGTGAATATTATGAAGAATTTAAAGCCAGTAAATAAATAATTTTTGGCTTTCATTGACCACGCCGTATTTAATCAATACGGCGTTTTTTTTATTGGATACACCAATACTTGTAAAAATTTTATAATGCATATTTAAATAAGAAACTATCTTCATATTATAAGACAGTATTACGCATGTATTTATTTGTATATTTATTAACAATGTTTATTTCAGGGAATAATTCTCTCACAAGCAGACATTAAACCATGCGAACAAGCTTGCATAAAATACTTTTTTGCTAACACTTTATTTTTTTTTACGCCATCCCCATTTTTATACATCATACCTATTTCATATTGTGCGTAATCAAAACCTTGTTCAGCCGCTTTAGTCCACCAATATAACGCTTTTTCTTTATTTTTTTTGATTCCGTCACCCCAGAAATACATAATCCCTAAGTTATATTGCGCGTAATGAATACCTTGTTCAGCTGCTTTAGTCCACCAGTATAATGCTTTTTCTTTATCTTCTTTGACGCCTTCACCTTTGGCATACATCACCCCTAATTGATATTGCGATGCATCAATTCCTTGTTCAGCTGCTTGAGTCCACCAGTATACCGCTTTTTCTTTATCAACTTTGACACCATTACCTTCGGAATACATCAAACCTAAATTATTTCTCGACTTACCATCCCCTTGTTTAGCTGCTTTAGTATACCAATATAATGCTCTTTGATTATTTTCTTCGACGCCTTCGCCGTATTGATACATATAAGCTAGAAGAAACTGAGATTCCATTTCTCCCTGTTCAGCCTCCGCTTTACATGCACTAAAAGCTTTAGCAAAATTATTTTGATCATAAAAGGTAGAACAATTATTAGCGTAAATTGTCGTCGATAATAATGCTGTTAATACAAGCAAAAGTATTTTTTTCATTATTTCCCTTAACCAACTAAAATATGATATTTATTAATTTTATCCACAGACTCAAAAGATCAAAAATAGGCTAACTATTTATTAAGCATTTCTTTATAGATTAACAGTATCGGTTAATGGAGTTGATAAAATTGTTGCTACATCGACCAAATGAATTTATTCTCATCCAAGTATGTCTGTCGAACCAATCTAGATAAAAAGTGACAGTTGATGAAGATAAACAATAAGTTTATCTATAACTAATAATCATTTCTTGCAAAACATCTTTATGATTTGAGTTGGTTTTTTCTCAAATCATCAAATAATAGTATTATTTTTTTAATTCGTTATCAAGTATCTACATACAAATGGTCTTTTAAATAACCTTTTTGCAGCAAACAGACTGGCATAGTCATCTGGGCTTTAGGATGATTATAAATAAGCTCGAAGAATAGGAAAAAAAGCTTTTCAAAAAACATCAAACTTAAATTTTACATAGGCTCAATAGCCTCACTTTTGCAGATTTATTAATCTATGAAACAACTATATTACCTTTTTAAAGGGCTGAAAATCTTAAGGTTTTAGTAACGGTAAGAGTTTCTTTGTTGCTAATCTTGGATGAAAGGGTGACTATTTTGTACTTATCCTGTTTGAGATTGGCATAATATTGATCGTTTCTCAATTGATTTCCTTATGATCCTAGCTTATTCCTCATTATCATTAAAATAAATATGGTTTAAGCTTATTCATTTGGTAGATTCCGTTTGATGGCATCTAAGAAAAAGTACAAGTAATCAGTTGAATTTATCATCAAATTTCTGCATGAACACAGAAGTTTTGAAAGGCGGAATTTCTTCTAAATTTATAGCTAAATGATGGCTATTCCATGCTCAAAATGTTAGCTACTCAATCGGTTCCATAGATGGCACTCAATACGCTATGTTAATGATGACAGCTCGATTGCGTCATATCCCCAGCAGTTGAAATCTGCTTATTCAGTTAAGAGTTGAACTAGAAACCAATTTTTAAAGCAAAACTTGTTAGATGTTCTCAATATCTTTTATTTTATGGCTTTAGTTGCAATAGGACTATTAAGACAAACTCCGCAGCAAAACATCTACTTGAATATCTACTACTGCAAATCTTTTGTATGGCAAGTCATCCTGATGCAAATATTTTTTGTTAAAATACCGCGTGAGTTGTTGAAATAAGGTTTAATTTTTCCATTTAAAATGTTGAGATGAAAATGCATATTCATTTTATTATTCATGCAGATTTTGAACTACCTGGTGCATATGAGCGTTGGGCGCAGAATAAAGGGCATACCATTGCTTATTCCCGCTTATATGATGGTGAAACTTTGCCTGAGAACGTGAATGATATGGATATGTTAATTGTGATGGGCGGACCGCAATCTCCTTTAACCAGTCTGACAGAATGCCCTTATTTTGATAGTCTGGCTGAACAAAATTTGATTATCGCAGCCAAAGACGCGGGCAAAGTTGTTATTGGTGTTTGTCTGGGTGCTCAAATGATCGGGCAGGCTCTAGGAGGAATGGTGGAACATAGCCCGGAAAAAGAAATCGGATCATTTCCCATCTTCTTAACGGAACAAGGTTTAAATAATTCTTTTGTCAGCCATTTTGGTACTGAATTGACAGTAGGGCATTGGCATGGCGATATGCCGGGTTTAACAGCGGAGGCAGTAGTGCTGGCTTATAGTGCCGGCTGTCCTCGACAGATCATAACTTATGCGCCATTGGTCTATGGTTTCCAATGTCATTTGGAATTTACCCATGATCTGGTGGAAACTTTGATTGCTCATGCATACGTTAATTCCGATCTCATCAATTCTAATCCGTATATTCAAAGCAAAACGGAATTAAGAGCACAGGATTATGCAGAGATGAACGGAAAACTGTATGCTTTTTTAGATAAAATTAGTGAGCACTACTTATCATTAAATCCATAATTTAGCGCAATGTTAGCTGGGTTTATGCATTTGAAGTTGGAGCAGATTTATTTCAGCACCCCAGGATTTAACACCACTTTCAGACGAGCTGAGGGTTGATGGTGAAAAAAACTGACTTCAAACCACCAGAATGAAGATTTTTTTACCGACCAATATTGTTGGGGCAGCCAGATACCATTGAGTAAATAACTGCATAGTTGACCCAACCATGGTTGATGGCCTACCCAGATACAATTGCCATGATCAATTTGCTGCAATAATAATGTCGTTAAATTCTGTGGAACAGTATCTGGATT
The DNA here is from genome assembly GCA_945267035.1 of uncultured Neisseriaceae bacterium. Taxonomy (GTDB): domain Bacteria; phylum Pseudomonadota; class Gammaproteobacteria; order Burkholderiales; family Neisseriaceae; genus Snodgrassella. Next base: position 23,776 of record CALYOS010000011.1, read on the forward strand.
GAGAAGAGGCTCAATCGAGATTGATTGATGCAAATACGATGCAGTTTGTTGGCTGCGCACCGCCTCAGATGTATAGACCCGATATTTATCGATGGGTAAATGAGCCAGCAACCAATCAGCACTGATTTGTGCTTGCTGGCAACCTTTATCAGTTAATTTGCGCATTTTATCGTTATGCTGATATTCAGCATCAGCATGGCGCCATAAAATAAGATTCATAATTTCTGTAATATCAAGTGCAGATATTTTTAAAAGTAAATTCAATGAACAAAAGCTACTCTCTAAAAATTATATCTGATTTAAAAAGGGTTTGGACAAGTCAGCGATGATAGAGTTGGTATCTTAGCTATAGCTAACCAATATCAAGGAAAAATGAATCAATCTATTGAAGAACATTAAATTAGACAAAAGTAGATCATATGTTTCTTCAATCAATCACCCAACTTTTTAGCAAATTCATCAGAAAACATCTTATATAATCAAATTAAACAAACTTTGATAAAAAAAATTAATATTTAGAATAAATTTGGCATGATCGTTTAATCTGCATCAAATTTAATTGATACCCATATTATAATAGACAATGTCTAATTGTTATTATTAATGTGTTATCAAAAACTCATGATATGTTTAATCAAGCGTATGGCATGATGTGCGATTAAAATGGTTTTTCAAATATTAATATCTAACGTATTTAAGCAACAATATCTTCTTAATCAATAACAGTATTAACATTGCTAATCTGCTAAAATATGCATACTCATGCTTATGATACAATAACTCGCTTTAGTGTATTCAGATAATAACCGTACCGACATTTTTAAATAGGTAATAATTATTTTTATCTAGTTTGTCGTGGCATGGAAAGGCTGTAGTGATTCAAATATCAGCATCTAGAGAAGTGGGTAATAAGGGGGTAGCCAAGCTCAGGGAGCGTGCAGGGGTTTATGCTCGATTAATGCGTTTGGATAAACCAATCGGAACGTTATTACTTTTATGGCCAACTTGGTGGGCATTACTTATAGGTGGGAATGGTCGACCAAACTGGCTAATTGTGCTGATGTTTACTTTAGGAACTTTTTTAATGCGCAGTGCAGGCTGCGTCATCAATGACCTTGCAGATCGTGATTTTGATGGTGCCGTAGCTAGAACATGCCAACGCCCTTTTGCTTTAAAACAAGTTTCCACTAAAGAAGCCTTAGTATTAACGTTACTTATCTGTATTCTGGCTGCTTTATGCTTGTTGCCACTGAATAGCTTAACCTGGAAAATGAGTTTGCCCGCTCTTTTTCTGGCGATGACTTATCCGTTTACTAAACGGTTTTTCCCAATTCCACAATTGTATTTGGGGCTGGCCTTTTCCTTTGGTATACCTATGGCCTTTGCTGCGGTTTGCCAAAATATTCCCCTGGTAGCATGGGTTCTAATGGCTGCTAATACCTTATGGACATTGGCTTACGATACAATTTATGCCATGGCTGATAAAGAAGATGATTTGAAAATCGGTATTCGAACTTCAGCCATTACCTTTGGGCAATATGATCTGTACGCAGTCATATTTTGTCATTTGGGGTTCGATATTCTGATGATCATTACGGGCTGTTTGATTCATGCCCGCTGGCCATTCTGGTTGGTCGTACCCATAGTTATTTGGCTACAATATCAACAATATCTTGGTATTTGCAGCCGCAATCGCCTGGCTTGTTTTAAGATGTTTTGTCGCAATAATAGGGTGGGCGTGATCTGGTTCGTTGGGTTGTTGTTAAACTATTGTAATGCGATGGGGTAAAGCAACTAAATTAGATGTCGAATCTGGTTAAATGCTTATATCTCCTTATATAATTATTGATAAGTTAACCAAGAAATTCATTGAACCATATTAATATTTTTATCTGTTGCAATTGATAGTTGTAACTTAAATTTGATTAGAGAATAACCATATGAGTTTAATTGGTGAAATTTTACCTGTTACCAATATCGTGCTGGATTTAAATGTTAGCAGTAAAAAAAGGCTGTTCGAAGAAGCCAGTCAATTACTGCAACAGCAAGCAGGTTTGCAACAGGAAGCCGTGTTCGAATGTCTGTTTGCGCGTGAAAAATTGGGTTCCACTGCCTTAGGTAAGGGCGTGGCGATTCCGCATGGCCGTACTAATGTTGTTAAAGAAGCGATTGGTGCTTTTATTCGCTTACAAACACCGATAGCCTTTGATGCGCCGGATGAACAACCCGTCAATCTTATTTTTATTTTGTTGGTTCCGGAAAATGCTTCCACGCAGCATTTGAATGTTTTATCCGATTTAGCTGGTAAATTTTCGCAGAAAGCAGTGCGTAATGCATTGTTGAATGCGACTAGCGCCGAAGCAATACGTGACATATTAAGCGCTGAATGAATTTAGAAAGCTAATTATGCCTAGTATTTCAGTACGCCGTTTATATCAGGACAATCAAACTAAACTTAAGCTTGCTTGGTCGGCAGGAACAGCCGGAGCAGATAATCGGATCAGTATTGAGGCTGATAAACCAGTATTAGCTTTGGTTGGTCATCTGAATTTTATTCACCCCAATCAAGTTCAGGTTATCGGTGTTGCTGAGGTAGAATATCTCAATAAAATTGAAGCAGGTGAAATCAAAACAACGTTAAATGAATTGTTTGATTTAACCATGGCACTGATTATTGTAGCCAATGATTTGCCTGTACCATTTATGTTGCGGGATTATTGTCATACGCATAATGTTCCTTTGCTGACATCTAAAGCCGAAAGTCCATTTTTAATGGATGTATTGCGTATTTATTTACAGCGTGTGCTGGCTGCTTCAACTGTAAAACATGGGGTATTTCTGGATGTTTTTGAAGTGGGTGTTTTGCTAACTGGTCAATCCGGCTTAGGTAAAAGTGAGCTCGCTTTGGAATTGATTTCACGCGGTCATCGTTTGGTTGCTGATGATGCCACTGAGCTGTATCGAATTGGTCCGGAAACCATTGAGGGACGATGTCCACCCATGCTGAAAGATTTTTTGGAAGTTCGTGGTCTTGGTGTGCTGAATATCCGTGCCATATTCGGCGAAACAGCGATACGACCTAAAAAACAACTACAGCTGATTATTAATCTGGTACTGGCTGATGACGCACAAATGCAAAATATTGATCGGCTAAGTATTCAGAGTGAAACAGAGGCCATTCTTAATGTGGCGATTCGCAGTGTTACTCTACCTGTGGCGGTCGGTCGAAATCTGGCGGTGTTGGTAGAAGCAGCTGTAAGTAAATATATTTTGCAACTTCGTGGCAAAGACAGTACCAAGGAATTTCTGGATCGGCATAATTCCATGCTGGAAGAAAATACGGTGAGTGATGAGGATAGTATTGATTAGTGGATTATCTGGATCAGGTAAATCCATAGCTTTGCGATTGTTAGAAGATATTGGCTTTATCTGTATTGATAATCTGCCAATTAAATTATTACCAGAATTAATTACTTATTATACCAATAATCAGGTAGCTCAACTGGGTATCAGTGTTGACATCCGTTCGCGTTTTAACCCTCTTGAAGTGGGTGAGCTGATCAATCATCTGCGGCAACAGGGGCATCAAATAGATATTCTATTTTTAACTTCCTCTGAAAATGTTTTGCTGCGTCGTTTTTCTGAAACGCGTCGAAGCCATCCTTTAATACAGGAACAAAAAACTTTAAAAGAAAGCGTCGCTGCTGAACGTCAATATCTGTCAACATTACAAAATCATGCATATGTAATTGATACTTCCTCATTAAATGTGCAACAACTGCGCCGACAGGTACAACAATGGGTTAATTTGCCCATGGCACCAATGCATATTGTGCTTGAATCGTTCGGTTACAAATACGGGGTTCCAACTGGATTGGATTTTGTGTTTGATATGCGCTGTTTGCCCAATCCATTTTATGACGATCAGCTGCGCCCCTATACCGGTTTGGATGAACCTGTGAAGGCTTTTTTTGATCAGCAACCTATTATGCAAGAGATGATCAATGATCTGTCCCATTTTTTAAGACGTTGGTTGCCCAAAATGGAAGAAGAAAGTCGCAGTTATGTCAATATTGGCATTGGTTGTACGGGTGGACAACATCGTTCCGTGTATGTGGTGGAAGAATTAGCGCGACAACTAAAAAACTACGCCATTATTACCCGCCATCGACAGTTGGAAATCAGCAAAACGCCGAAAAAAGGGTTATAATCCTCATTAAATTTATTCAGGCAGCCTGATAACAGGCTGCCTGTGTGTTTTTATGTAATAATCTTTCTATTTGCTGAATGAAGGACAGTTTATGGCTATTCAGTGGTATCCCGGGCACATGCATAAAGCCAAGAAAGCCATTACCGAACGAATTAAAAGTGTCGATCTGGTTATTGAGGTTCTGGATGCTCGTTTACCCGCTTCGAGTGCAAACCCATTGCTGGCAAAGTTGTCATCAGGTAAACCGAAGCTTAAAATCCTAAACAAACAAGATCTTGCTGATCCTGAGCGAACAGAGCTATGGTTGGCCGAATATCGCTCGCGTCCAGATACCAATGTTCTGGCTTTAGATGCTTCAGACCGTCAGGCTTCGAGCAAAGTCATTGCTGCCAGCCGTAAATTGGTTCCGAACCGGCAAAGTTTGGAGCGACCATTAAGGGTGTTAATTTGTGGCATTCCCAATGTAGGTAAATCAACTTTAATTAATGGCATGCTGGGCAAAAAAAGTGCCAAAATTGGCAATGAACCTGGCATCACCAAAGCTGAACAACGTTTGATTCTGGCGGATGATTTCTGGCTTTACGACACTCCAGGTATGTTATGGCCAAAAATTATCGTTGAAGAGGCTGGTTATAATCTGGCAGCCAGTGGTGCTGTAGGTCGTAATGCTCTGGATGAAGAAACCGTAGCCTTAGAACTGCTGGATTATCTGCGCCGACATTATTTAAGCATGCTGCAACAACGCTATCATGCTGATTTAAGTCTTAGCCCACACTGGCATGACGATGAGTGGCTAAATTGGATTGGTCAAAAACGTGGTGCACTTTTAAGTGGAGGACGAATTGATTATCAGAAAGCTGCAGAAAGAGTTCTCACAGACTTTCGTGATGGTTATATCGGGCGCATCACCCTAGAGACGCCTAATCAATGGGCAATTTGGCTAAAAAAAGGGCAACAACATGAAGCACAATTAAAAGCTGAACGTCTGGCTAAAAAAGAAGCACGAAAAAAATAATTTTTGATTAATGGTAAACGACGATTGAATCAATTGGATATTAATAAAACTGACGAAAATAAGCTGTCGCCGGAAGCGATAATTGAAGCGGCTTTATTAACGCAAAGTGAAGCGTTAAGCGAAATGACCCTGCGCAACTTATGTGAACCACCTTTGAGTGAGCAAGAGCTAAAGAGCATATTGACGGCACTAAAAGAGCGCTGGCATGCACGAGCTTTAAGTTTGACCTTGACAGTGGAAGGCTGGCGCTTTCAAGTAATGGGTGAAGCACTTAATCATCTGGCTAAATTGGATGTGCAACGTACTCCGCGCTATTCGCGCGCTGTTCTGGAAACCTTAGCCATCATTGCTTATCAGCAACCTGTCACCCGTAGCGATATCGAAGCCATTCGAGGCGTCACGGTTTCTAGTCATGTATTACAAACATTACAAGATCGAGGCTGGATAGAAATTATCGGTCAACGAGATAGTGTTGGTCGACCTAATCTATGGGCCACCACCACAACATTTTTAAGTGATCTGCAGCTAGATGATTTAAGTCAGCTACCCCCATTAACCGAACTGGGAGAGTTAATTCTTCCAGATATCAATGATCCTGCCGTAGATGATCCTACCGCAGAAGAGCCGTTAACGAAAACGGAAGAGGTATAAAATGAGCCAAAACAAGCAAAAACTCACTAAGCGTCAGCTACGAGATGGCATCTCAGCTAAAAACCACGACAAAAGTGCTAAAAGCACAGGGAAACGTCCGCTAAAAGGTAAAAATCAGCCTGGTGCAAGCCAACAAAATATGGCACCTAAGCCGAAAATTCAAAAAGCAAAAAAACTGATTCAACGTTCACCTAATCAAGAGGTTCAGCAGCGAGCACGAAATCTCAAAGCGCAACGAATCGACCTAGAGCAGATGGAACCAGTCAGACTTCAAAAGGCTTTGGCTGCTTCAGGTGTAGGCTCAAGACGAGAAATGGAACAATGGATTTCTCAAGGTTTGGTACGAGTAAATGGTAAACCTGCTCAGTTAGGTGATCGTATTACGCCTGAAGATGAAGTTATGGTGCGAGGTTCTACCATCAATATCAAATGGCCTGATCGCCTGCCCAGAATTATTGTTTATTACAAACAAGAAGGTGAAATTGTAAGTCGTGATGATCCGCAAGGACGAGTAAGTATCTTTGATCGTCTACCTCAAACAGCCAGCAGCCGTTGGGTGGCGATAGGACGATTAGATATCAATACAAGTGGGTTATTAATTTTGACTACTTCAGGTGAGCTAGTGAATCGTTTTGCGCATCCAAGCTTTGAGGTAGAACGAGAATATGCGGTCAGAGTATTGGGCGAGCTAACAGATGAGCAAAAACAAAACTTATTGACTGGGGTAGAACTAGAAGACGGCACAGCTAAAGCGCAGCAGCTTTGGGAGCAGGGCGGTGAAGGGGTTAATCGCTGGTATAACATCATCATTAAAGAAGGCAGAAATCGTGAAGTCAGACGCCTATTCGAAAGCCAAGGACTCACTGTTAGTCGGCTCGTCCGCGTACGATTTGGTCCTATTCCACTGCCTGCGCGCTTAAAACGAGGCCAATACTATGAACTGAATGAACTGGAAGTAGCCAGCATCATGAGCTGGGCAGGGCTACAACAACCAAGCAAAAATCGGCGTCGTTAGTTAAAAATTAAATCCGCTTAAGGTTGCCGTCAATTGAGTTAATATTGACAAAATACTACATTTATTAAACTTAAAGCATTATTTGCTAGATAAATGTGAAATTTTGTTGATTTAAAGCATGGGGTGATTTACATTCATCATGTATAGTAACAAAACCATGTTTAGAGGTTTTAAGGCTTTTCCCAGCCTGTTACCTATCATTTTTCAATGGAGTCATCATGAATTTAACCATGAAAGAACCCGAAATTGCCCATCGCACTTTCGAATTAACTCATTTTGATGGCGCAAAGCGTACCGTCTATTGCACCGATGTTGAAACCCAGTTTCCAGATGGTTGTCTTATTACGTCTACCACTGATCTAAACGGGTATATCACTCATGCAAATGAAATATTCGTGAAAATGAGTGGCTGGGACCGTGAAGAACTGATGGGTGCTGGGCATTATATTCTGCGGCATCCTGATATGCCCAGTGTTGCCTTTAAAGATTTATGGGACACTGTTCAAACTGGGCAAAAATGGCATGGTTATGTCAAAAATTTGCGCAAGGATGGTGGATTTTACTGGGTATATGCAACCGTTATTCCGAATATCCGTGATGGTGAAATCCGCGGATATACTTCTGTAAGACGCAAACCTTCACCAAGTAAAATTGCAGAACTCCAATCAATATATCAGGATTTAATCAAAGCAGAACGAGCGCAACGATGACTTTAAATTTTCTAATTGCACCCGATTTCCCGCCAGAATATTTTGCAGGCTGGCATTTTATGAATGCCCATTTACAAAAATCTCTTGGGATCAATATTCATTTGTTATTGCCGGCAAGCACAGATGAAGAACAACAAGCTATAGATCATAATAAGGTTGATATCATCTATGCCAATCCGTTTGATGCAGCCAAACTTATTCGTGAAATGGGTTATTTGGCGGTAGCACAGCCGATCAATCGCTATGATGAAATCGTCATAGCTGCTGCACAAAACAGTAACATTAAAACACTCGCCGATATTAAAGCAGGTATGAAGGTTTTAGCCACAGAAAATTATGATGTGAAATTGTTGGCTTTACGCCTATTGGAAGCGGTTGATGCGCAAGAAAATGATTTAATCTGGGAAAAATGTGATTCCTTTATCGCTGTCGCTAATGGGCTCATCAAAAAACGTGGAGATATAGGTTTATTCCTAGCTTCTGCCTATAAAAAACTGTCGAAAATTACGCTCAATAATCTTCAACCACTTATTGAAAGCAAAATTAATGACTTAAACCATGTTATTTTAATTCATCCCAGACAAGTCGACCTATTGGGAATGTTACAGCAAGTTCTCTGTCAACTGAATCAGACTAAAGAAGGGTTAGTCATATTGGAAGATCTGGGACTGGCAGATGGTTTTTCAAAGGTCAATCAAGAAGATGCGGAATTACTGATCGATATCATTGAAACTTTACGAGATTAAGTCGATTAGCTAACTCATTTAAGCGTATAATGATCAATGCAACTTATTATCCGATAAGTTGCTTTTTTGTTTGAACAGTTTATTGTATTTTATGTCTTCTCAGTTGCATTTAAAATCAAGCTTTCCATTGTTGTATCTGGCACCTATGCAGGGTTTAATAGATGCCGAAATGCGCGATTTACTAACGCGTATTGGTGGTTTCGACAGTTGTGTAACTGAATTTGTCCGCATTACCCATACGGTGCACCATCGTTCCACTTGGTTAAAACACATGCCTGAGCTAAATCATGGCAACCTAACTCAGGCGGGAACGCCCGTGATCCTACAATTACTTGGTAGCGATGCCGAAAATCTTGCTCGCAATGCCATTAAAGCCGTTGAAATAGGTGCTCAGCAAATTGACTTAAACTTTGGTTGTCCGGCACCTACCGTAAATCAACATGCAGGTGGTGCTATTTTAATGCGTGAGCCGAAACAAATCGAACACATTGTCAGAACTGTGCGTCAAGCTCTTCCTGCACACATCACCTTAAGCGCTAAAATGCGTTTGGGATACGAGGATAAAAGTTTGGCACTTGATTGCGCTCGCGCGATAGAAGAAGCTGGAGCGCAGTTTCTCACGGTACATGCACGGACTAAAGTGGAAGGCTACCGACCTCCAGCGCATTGGGACTGGATCGCGCGCATAAAAAATCATATTTCTATTCCAGTGGTAGCCAATGGTGATGTTTTTTCACTGCAAGACTATCAGACTATCCGTAACATCAGCACCTGCGATGATGTGATGCTAGGGCGCGGCGCGGTGCAGCGACCTGATTTAGCCCGACAAATCGCTGCTTACAATAATGGCAAACTGATCGAACCAATGCAATGGGAGGAATTAGCTAGCTGGATAAGGGATTTTTTTAACCTGTGTTGTAACAAAGTTCAGGCAAACAATAAATACCCTATTGCACGTTTAAAACAATGGCTCAGCATGCTTAAACTGGCTTATCCGCAAGCTGATGACTTATTTAAGGCCATTCGCACTTCAACCACAATTGAAGACATTAACCAAATTCTACAGGTTAAATTGGGTTGAACTAAATCAGATCATTTAACGAATATCTGTGGTGTAAGAAAACGGAAATATTTATTGCAAGTTGTATAATTCATGCATCCATGCCCCTTAGTATGCAACTAAACCGTTATTCTATATGATATCAATCCTGATATCTCATTAGAATGAAAGTAGAATGGTGACATTTATCTTATGAATAATGAGCACAGCAGGCAACAAAACTTTGGTTAATATGAATTATAAAGCTATTTACTCTGCTCAGAACAATGAATTGAAACATCTGAGCAAACTAATCAGTCAGTCACGATACCGCCAAAAAAACCAAATGGCTGTGCTCGAAGGTATTCACTTGATTGAAACCTTCTTACAGGCAGGGCACAGTCTACACAAACTTTATCTGCCTGCAGAGCGACTTACTCAATCGGCCATAGTTGGTTTAACAAAACGCGTCTCCTCCGATAAAATTGTGTTGGTGACTGAAAGCCTATTAAGCAGAATTAGTGATCTGACCGATTCTACCGAACCCATTGCTATGGTTGCCATCAACCAAGCTCAGCATCACGACCATAATCAAGATACAGTAATATTAGAACGCGTTCAGGATCCGGGTAATGTTGGTACCATTTTGCGTTCTGCTCTCGCAGCAGGAATTAAACACATCATCCTTAGTAAAGATTGCTGTGATGTGTGGTCGCCTAAAGTTCTGCGTTCGGCGATGGGAGCGCATGCTTATTTGCACATCTATACCAGCGAAAATCTGGCTTTGTGGTTAAAAAATTATCCGCATCAATTGTACGCAACGGCACTAAGTCCCAAAGCTGCAAATCTGTATTCACTTGATCTTACTCTGCCAACAGGTTGGTTGTTTGGGAATGAAGGTCAGGGCTTAAGTGCGCAAATGTTAGAAATCGTGTCACAGCACGTCATGATTCCAATGGCTGGTCAAACTGAATCGCTGAATGTTGCCATGGCAGCAACAGTTTGTTTGTTTGAGCAGCTTCGTCAGCGTATTGCTGCGGACAAATGAGCAGATTGATGTTATCCTGCTTTCTTTAATAAAAATGCAAACATAAGATGTTTCAGGCATGAATAAACGAATTTTATCTGTAGTTAGTGCAATTATTCTCATCATTGTGCTCGTGTTATTGGCTTTACCTTATTATTTAGGGATAAAAGCGCAAGAAAGCTTGGAAGAACAACGAGCATTGTTAGCAAAAAATTCCTTTTTGATTATTGAAAATGATCAATATCAACGAGGCTGGTTTACCTCCACAGAAACGCTGCAGATGCGGTTTAAGCCCAGCTTTTTTGCCGGAATACAGCAGCAACTGCCGGATAATGTGCGTACCGTTTTACAAGAGCCGATTACGGTCGTTAACCATGTTCGTCATGGATTATTTGCTGATGGTATACGTCCGGTACGGGCTCATGTAAAGACAGAATTTAAATTCACTCCTCAAGCAGAACAAACTTTAGCGCGCTTTTTTGGGCAAGAAAAACCCTTAAAACTCGAGAACACCATTAATCTTTCAGGTGGTGGGGTCATGCATCTGGAGGTGGCGAAATTCAATTATGAAGAATTATCTGGTATTAAAATAAACTGGCAGGGGTTAAATACTCTTATTGACTATACCAAAGGATTCAATAGTTATAATAGCCAGACCCAAAGCCCTCAATTAGATGTAATCTTGGCGAGCAAAGGTCAATTTTCTTATCAGGATCTCAAATTAAACAGCCATACTGAAAATGGTCATACTTCCATCTCCTTGGGCAATAGTGAATTACACATTAAAAAAATGGAGTTTGAATGGAAGGACACTGACGATACCAGTATCAGACTGGATCAGTTGGTCAATCTTGTTACTGACTTGCAGATAGGTGCGTTTATCAATCCTAATGGCGGGTCTATCCCATCTAAAATTGCCGTAGATGACCTGTTTTTCACTACCCAAACTTCGGAGCAGGACAAGTGGATCAATAGCATTGGGAAATTCGGTTTTGCCCAATTACACTACGGCAATGACGATTATGGTCCATTAAATATTGATGTTTCTGCAGAGCATCTTGATGCAGCCAGTTTAGCTGCTTTGAAAAATAAAATCACCCAGCTTTCTACCCAAAAACTGGACAATGATCAGCTACGTGAAGCGATGGTGGCAGCAGTACGTCAGGAAGGATTGGGATTATTCACTCATAATCCTTTATTCAAACTGAATAGCTTCAAATTCCAGATGCCACAAGGAATGGTGGATGTTCACGGCTATCTGACTTTCAAAGATTTGGTAGCAGGAGATTTGCAACAATTAAATCTGATGCTGGATAAAACCGAATCAGAAATGGATATCGCTTTTCCCCAAGCTTTGTTAGAGAGTATTGCCGTTAATCAGGCTCGTTCACTATTCACGGTTGATGAAAGTGAAAATAGCTCTGAAGCCTTAGAAGATATCGATCAGACTATACGTATAATGATTGATAGTGTGATAAAAACCATGCAATCTAAAGGGTTTATTTCGGTCGAAAATGGAATCATTAAAACACATCTTAAAGTGTCCAAGGGTAAACTAACGCTCAATGGTAAACCCTTTACGCTTGAGTCAGATAATGATGATCCTGACGCGCTGGAAGCTTCAGCTCAGACTGCATCGGCAGCTTCTTCTCAGCCTTAATTAATCTAAAAAAATCCCCTGCATTGTTGTGATGCAGGGGATTTTTTTATTCATATAGTGCAATGCATTAAATATTTGGCTATAAAGTTACCGGACAAACATCTATTTCCGAATCACAATGGTTTGACAATTTTTATCCTGACTATTGTAGTCAGGCTTAAACTATCTATATTTTAAATATAGTCAAATATTGAGCTTTTGCTTAAAAATCGGCTTTAAACCAACAGAGCAGTTACAAAAAGATTCTAATAATCGATCTATTGCAACAATGCGATCATCTACAAGATTTTCAAATCATTTAGAAGTTATTGCCCCCTTAAAAAAATGGCATCTAAATCTTCTAGTCGTAGTTTTACCCATGTTGGTCGACCATGATTACATTGATTAGCGCGTTCAGTTTCTTCCATATCGCGTAAAAGAGCGTTCATTTCCGGTAGGGTCAACTTCCGACCAGCTCGAACCGAACCATGACAAGCCATGGTTGAAAGAATATGATTTTCTTGTTCCTGAATCACATGACTGCTGCCCAGTTGCCCTAAATCAGCCAAAATTTGTTGAAGCAAATTTTTTACATCACTTTTAATTAACATTGACGGTACGCTTTGTACCACAATATTTTCCTCTTGGATTGCTATATCTATCCCATAATCTTTCAAAACTTCAGCATATTCAGCAACTGTAGCTAATTCGTCATTGCTACCGGCAAAACTCACTGGAATCAACAGTACCTGACTGGAGACCTGTCCATTAAGTTGCCGCTGACGCTTCATTTTCTCATAATTCACTCTTTCCGCAGAGGCATGCATATCTACCAGAATTAAAGCATCTACCGTTTGAGCTAAGATATAAATATCCAATAACTGAGCGATGGCATAACCCAATGGAGGCATAGACACATCAACCGGCATTTGCGCTTCATGATCAGAAAGCGTAGTTATTCCTCGTGAATGTTCCAAATAATCTAATTCATGATCATTCTGGCTGCTGTGATTTGCACTGGCTTGATTCTGATCAGTTGATTGATACAGCTGAGCATAAGTATCCAATGCTCTTTGACTTTCCTGCAAACTCAAGGAACTTTGTACCGGCTGACGACTCATACGGTAGGGTACAGGTGATTGTGACCCATTTTTAGATGGTGTATTGCCGGTATGACTTGGATTAAACAAACGTTGTACCGTATCCGGCTGATTTTGCATGATGTCATTCAGCGCTTTTGCCGGCTGGGAAATTGATTCGGTCTGTGTCGCATTGGTGCCGGCCAAGGATTTATTTAAAGTATGAAATACCAGTTGATGAATAACCTGACTGTGACGGAAACGAACCTCAGTTTTAGTTGGATGAATATTGGCATCCACTTCAGTGGGCGGTAGATTAAGAAATAGGGCGAATACAGGGGTTTGTGCGACATGTAACACATCACTATACGCTTGTTTCACCGCATGCATGATTACCTTGTCGCGCACAAATCTTTGATTAACAAATATAAACTGCTGATTGCTTTTTCCTTGAGCAAATGTGGGTTTGGCGATTAAACCATGCAGTCGAATCCCATCCATGCTCTCATCAACGGATAAGCTGGCTGCAACAAATTCTTCACCCATGATCGCTGCACAACGTTCAGACAATGATTGTGCTGGTAGAGAGAAAATGACTTTATTATTATGTGATAATGTAAATGCCACTTCAGGATTGGCTAACGCCAGTCGCTCAACCATATTGCGACAGTGAGCAAATTCGGTACCGGGAGATTTAAGAAATTGTCTTCTAGCTGGAGTGTTAAAAAACAGCTCCACTACTTCTACTGTTGTACCTGGTGCGTGAGCTGCTGCTTTCGCTGCACTTTGCTTACCATCTTCTGCATAAACTTGCGTAGCGTGTTTCGCTTCAGCCTGACGACTGGTCAAAGTTAGGCGGCCAACTGAAGCAATACTCGCCAATCCTTCACCACGAAATCCCATACTGACGACTTTTTCCAGATCTTCCAACGAGCGGATTTTACTGGTGGCATGACGGTGTAAGGCTAGACTGACATCTTCCTCATTCATACCGATACCATTATCAGTTACACATAATCTTTTGATCCCACCAGCTTCTAATTCAATGTCTATTTTGCTTGCGTTAGCGTCAAGACTATTCTCGATAATTTCTTTCAACGCATTGGCTGGACGTTCAATTACCTCGCCAGCAGCGATCTGATTAATCAAATGGTCAGGTAACAAATGGATTTGAGTCATGGTTTTACCTTTGGTTATCAACTGCGGCTAAGCAATTAACCGTTCTATAGCAGTCAGTTATTTTTATGTGCACTTAATTTGTGCCGTAATATCTCGATCACAGCAGGCAATAGGGAAATGGCAATAATAATGATCAGCGCCAAGGAAAGATTTTGTTTAATTATCGGCAGGTTACCGAAAAAATAGCCTGCATAAGAAAACAAAACTACCCAGATAACAGCACCAATACAGTTATAGCGAATAAAATGTCCATAATGCATATGCCCCATACCCGCAACAAACGGCGCAAATGTACGAACAATGGGCATAAAACGGGCAATGATAATGGTTTTACCACCATGCTTTTGATAAAATTCCTGAGTTTTATGCAAATATATTTGTTTAAATATTTTTGACTGTGGATTGGCAAATAGCCGTTGACCAAAATACTTGCCTAAGGCAAAGTTAACCGCATCACCCACTATAGCCGCGATCAACAATAGTGCTACCATCAAATGCACATTCATTTCCCCTACGGCAGCAATACTGCCCGCGGCAAATAACAAAGAATCACCAGGTAAAAACGGTGTAACCACTAAACCAGTTTCACAAAAAATCAATAAAAACAATATAGCATAAATCCAGATACCATAGTGTGCGACAATAAATTGTAAATGCTGATCGATGTGCAAAATAAAATCAATTAAAGCAGAAATAACACTCATAATGCTGACAGATTGAAATGTAAATCGCTATTTTAACGCAAAGACTGACTCATTAGCCTTTATTTGCGTGATAAAATCCTAACAAAATTGATTAGAAGCTTTTAATAAGCATCTGCCAAACTTTCTGAAGATAATGATGATATGAGCCAATACGTATATTCCATGCTGCGCGTGAGTAAAACTGTACCACCGCAAAAACAAATTATTAAAGATATTTCCTTATCCTTTTTCCCTGGAGCCAAAATTGGTCTACTAGGACTAAATGGTGCTGGGAAATCAACAGTGTTGAAAATTATGGCCGGTGTGGATACTGAATTTGAGGGTGAAGCCATTCCCATGAGTGGTATTAAAATCGGCTATTTGCCTCAGGAACCACAACTGGACGCGGATAAAACAGTACGAGAAGAAGTTGAGTCCGGCATGGGAGAGGTGGCCGGTGCACAGAAAAGATTAGAAGAAGTTTACGCAGCCTATGCCGAACCTGATGCTGATTTTGAAGCTCTGGCTGAAGAGCAAGCTAGATTGGAAGCCATCATCACTGCTGGAGCCGGAGACAATCTAGAACATCAGCTTGAAATAGCTGCTGATGCATTACGTCTGCCAGAATGGGATGCCAAAATTAGTACATTATCCGGTGGGGAAAAGCGACGCGTTGCGTTGTGCAAACTGTTATTAAGTAAACCGGATATGTTATTACTGGATGAACCCACTAACCATCTGGATGCCGAATCTGTGGAATGGTTGGAACAATTTTTGGTTAGATTTCCAGGTACAGTAGTAGCCGTTACTCATGATCGCTATTTTCTGGATAATGCGGCTGAATGGATTTTGGAACTGGATCGAGGGCATGGTATCCCTTGGAAAGGCAATTACAGTTCATGGCTAGAACAAAAAGAGGCTCGGCTGCAAAATGAAGCAAAGGCCGAAGCAGCACGCATCAAAGCCATGAAGCAAGAGCTGGAATGGGTACGCCAAAATGCTAAGGGACGACAGGCTAAATCAAAAGCTCGTTTGGCTCGCTTCGAAGAAATGAGCAACTATGAGTACCAGAAACGCAATGAAACACAGGAAATTTTTATTCCTGTTGCGGAAAGACTGGGCAACGAAGTTATTGAATTTGATCATGTCAGCAAAAGCTTTGGCGATAAACTGCTGATTGATGACTTAAGTTTTAAAATACCTGCGGGAGCGATTGTCGGTGTTATCGGTCCAAATGGCGCGGGTAAATCTACGTTATTTAAACTGATCACTGGTCAGGAACAACCTGATATGGGGCAAGTTAAAATTGGTCAGACAGTTAAAATGTCACTGGTTGACCAAAGCCGACATGGACTGAATGCAGAAAAAACCGTGTTTGATGAAATCGCTGAAGGCCGAGATATTCTGCAAGTGGGACAGTTTGAAATTCCCGCCCGTGCATACTTAGGCAGATTTAATTTTAAGGGCAGTGACCAAAGTAAAATTGTGGGCAACTTATCCGGCGGTGAGCGCGGTCGTCTGCATTTAGCCAAAACGTTAATTTCTGGTGGTAATGTCTTACTATTGGATGAACCGTCTAATGATCTTGATGTAGAGACCTTACGCGCCTTGGAAGAGGCGTTACTAGAATTTGCCGGAAGCGTTTTGGTGGTTTCTCATGACCGTTGGTTTTTAGATAGAATCGCTACCCATATTTTGGCCGCTGAAGGAGACTCTAAATGGGTATTCTTTGATGGCAATTATCAGGAATATGAGGCAGATAAAAAACGGCGTTTAGGCGAGGAGGGTGCCAAACCTAAACGCATCCGCTATAAACCAGTCACACGTTAAGCAAATCTAAACGGGCAAATTAAAACCACTTTTAATTTGTCCGTTTACTTGACCGCTAGGGTCTTCATCACCAGCCATAGCTACGATTCCAAATAAATAAAAACAGTGTGCGGCTTTTATTAAATGCCTACTTGAAAATATCCTCTTTAGCACCATCTCAACAATCAATTTCAATATCTATACAGAGAAAGATTGAGGCACTGCATGGCCGAAATTTACGATTCTCCCGAATTACAACCGACCACTATGGTAATGTTACCTTTGCGTGATGTTGTGGTTTATCCGCATATGGTGTTGCCGCTTTTTGTCGGCCGGGAAAAATCCATTGCTGCTCTAGATGCGGCGATGGAACACAATGAACCAGTGTTTTTGCTGGCGCAGAAGAATGCTGATACCGATGAACCACATGCTGATGACATGTATGACATGGGTACAGTGGCCAATATATTGCAAGTACTAAAACTGCCTGATGGTACAGTCAAAGTTTTAGTAGAAGGAATGTATCGCGCTAAAGTGACACATATTGATGAAAGCGGTCCTTATGTTGAAGCACACATTCAAGCGTGCAATGACATAACTTCTGCTGAATCTGAAAATCATGAAGCATTACGCCGCACCTTATTATCACAATTTGATCAACTGGCTAAATTGAATAAAAAAATACCTGCTGAAGTGGTGACCACTATTCAGGGGATTGATGATAATAGCCGTTTAGCAGATACCATTGCGGCTCATCTGCAACTTAAATTAGATCAGCGGCAAAATATCCTGACCTTAATCGATGTGACCGCTCGTCTGGAGCATTTATTGCACCTGTTGGAAACCGAACTAGATATTTTACAGGTTGAAAAACGGATTCGCGGGCGGGTTAAACGTCAGATGGAAAAATCGCAACGTGAATACTATCTGAATGAACAGGTCAAAGCGATTCAAAAAGAATTGGGTGAAGAAGATGACGATTTGGCTGAACTTGAGGTGCAAATCCGTCGTGCCAAAATGAGTAAAGAAGCCGAGAAAAAATGTCTGGCAGAATTCAAAAAACTACGTATGATGCCGCCGATGTCGGCAGAATCAACCGTTGTGCGCAATTATATTGATACATTATTGGATTTACCATGGAACAAAAAATCCAAAATCAGTAAAGATATAGCCAAGGCAGATCTGGTGTTGAATGCAGACCATTATGGTCTGGAAAAAGTTAAAGAACGCATACTTGAATATTTAGCCGTTCAAAAACGCATGAATCGCCTTAAAGGTCCTATTTTATGTTTGGTTGGTCCTCCAGGCGTGGGTAAAACCTCGTTGGGTGAGTCCATCGCTAAGGCGACTGGTCGTAAATATGTTCGCATGGCATTAGGTGGTGTTCATGATGAAAGCGAGATTCGTGGTCATCGTCGTACCTATATTGGTTCCATGCCGGGTAAAATTCTGCAAAATATGGCTAAGGTTGGCGTTAAAAACCCTTTATTCTTATTAGATGAAGTAGATAAATTAGGCAACGATTTTCGTGGCGATCCCGCCAGTGCGTTACTGGAAGTATTGGATCCTGAACAGAATCATTCCTTTATCGATCACTATGCGGAAGTAGAGTTTGATCTTTCTGATGTCATGTTTATTGCCACTTCCAATAGCCTAAATATTCCGACACCATTACTTGATCGTATGGAAATTATTCGTCTATCAGGATATACCGAAGATGAAAAAATCAACATTGCCAAGCAATATCTGGTGGCCAAACAGATCAAATTAAACGGAATTTTAGAAGGTGAAATCAACATCGAAGAATCCGCGATAAGAGACATCATTCGATATTACACGCGTGAGGCCGGTGTCCGTTCTCTTGATCGTGAAATTGCTAAGATCTGTCGCAAAGTAGTGATGCAGCAGGCTTTAAAAGCTGAAAATTCTACTACTAAGCGTAAAAAAAGTTCTAAATTGGCAACCACAGTAATTAATGCCGAAAATCTACATGATTATCTTGGCGTACGTCGTTTCGACTACGGTGTAGCAGAAAGTGAAAACCGTATTGGACAGGTAACAGGACTTGCCTGGACCGAAGTAGGTGGTGAATTATTGACCATTGAGGCAAGCAAATTCCGCGGCAAAGGCAATATCTTACGCACCGGTAAACTGGGCGATGTGATGCAAGAATCTGTGAGTGCAGCCTGGAGTGTCGTGCGTTCTCGCGCTGAATCTCTTGGAATAGAACCAGATTTCTATGAAAAAAATGATATTCATGTCCATGTGCCAGAAGGTGCTACGCCTAAAGATGGACCCAGTGCTGGTAGCGCCATTACGCTGGCAATTGTGTCTGCATTCACCGGCATACCAGTACGAGCAGATGTTGCTATGACAGGGGAAATAACCTTGCGTGGCGAAATTCTGCCTATCGGCGGGTTGAAAGAAAAACTTCTGGCCGCACTGCGTGGTGGCATTAAACACGTGTTGATTCCACACGGTAATGTTAAGGATTTGGAAGAGATACCTGCCAATATTTGTGAGGAACTGACCATCCATCCGGTTAAATGGATAGATGAAGTCCTGACATTAGGTTTGGCTTATCCACCCAGCCCTTGGCAGGAAATACCGCAAGAGCAGCTAATGGCTAAAACCGCTCGTAAGTCAACAACTAAAACTGTAAAACACTGATATGCAGCCATTCACCAACACTATTGGTGAATGGCTTTATTTTTGGCTGAGATTTACATTTATGCCAGTATCAACGCTTGACATACAGAATTTGAGCTTGCTATAAAGTACAGGTATTGTAATGATTAGGTGCTGGTTAGCGATTGTGCCTAACCATAATATGAACATCACAACAGAAAGGGACTTTATTGTGAATAAGTCTGAATTGATTGAAGCTATTGCCCATGAGGCTGATTTGTCTAAAGCCTCTGCAGCTAAGGCATTAGATGGCATGATCAGTGCGGTTACTAATGCTCTGAAAAGTGGCGATACAGTGACTCTGGTTGGTTTTGGTACCTTTTATGTAGGTGAACGTGCTGCCCGTGCCGGCCGTAACCCTAAAACTGGTGAGCCATTACAAATCAAGGCAGCAAAAACGCCTAAGTTCCGTGCTGGTAAAGCACTGAAAGATGCTTTGTAATCTGGTTACTTGATACAGTTAAAGGGCGGGTTATCCCGCCCTTTTTCATGTGTGTAGCAATTATGCATTATTCTGTTAATCAGCATGGTTTAGCCTGAAAAAAGACGTTACAATAACCCCCTCTTGATTGTGTTTAGAAAAGTAAGCTTATCTTATGTTCCACGTTGTCGAAAAATATAAAACTCCTGCCCAAATTATTTTGGGATTGATCTGCCTTAGTTTTGTGTTTGCTGGTGGCTATACCATCGCTGCTCCGGGTACAGACTACATTAGCAAAGTTGGCGATATTAAAATCAACATCAATGAAGTTAATGATTTTCAGCGTCGCTTTCAAAATGCTTCTAAGAGTGAGGTAAGCAAACAAGATGTTTATGCATACCTGCTGGAGCAGGCATATGCTCAACAACAAGCTAAAGACCTAGGCATCTCAGCATCACTGGATCAGATCAAACAGATCATTGCCAGCGACCCCAGCTTTCAAGAAAATGGTCAATTTAGTGAAAGTAAATATCGCCAGTTTCTTGATCAAAGCGGACTATCTGAACAAAATTTAATTGATAGCATCAACAAACAGTATGCATTACAGTCTATGCAGAATCTGCTTAAAGCCGGTAATATGGTCAGCGATGCACAAGCTAAGCAGATTATCAATTTGCTCAAGTCAACACGAGAAATGCAAACAATAACCTTCAGTGCCGCATCTTTTGCTAACCAGATCAAAGTAGATGATGCCAAATTGCAGGCTTACTATAATGCCAATAAAAAGAATTATTTCCTCCCGCAAGGTATCAAATTTGAGTTTGTTCAATTATCTGTAGCTGATTTAGCCAAAAAAGAAGTAGTCAGCCCTGAAGAACTGAAAATGGCTTATGATCAAATCCCAACTAGTGCATCAGAACCTAAACCAGAATTTGATCTCATCAAACAACAATTAGCTGAACAAATTCAGATGCGTAAAGCCAGCTCTGCAATCGCTAAAATTAAAGAAGAGCTGAGTGATTTGGCTTTTAAAAATCCAAAATCTTTACAACCAATCAGTGATAAATTAGGTTTGAAAATTACTAAGGCCGATCAAATTTGGACCACTAAGGAAATGGCTCAGGCCAATCAAATGCCGCAAGCTTTACTAGATGCATTGTTCAGTAATGACATATTCAATAAGCGCTACAATTCCGAGCCAATTGATATCGGTAACGGTCAATATTGGGTTGTACGTGCTATCGACACTCGTAAAGAGCATCAAGGAAGTTTTGCAGAAGTTAAAGACCAAGTTCAACAAGATTATATCGCTGTGGAAAGTCAAAAATTGGCTTTAGCTGCAGCCAATACAGCACTCAAGGCTGAATTAACTAAACCTGATCCATCTCGAACATGGACTGATAAAATAGAAATCACGCCAGAGCAGGCTTTAGCAATGATGTCAAAAGAAGACTTTCAGGCATGGATCAAAACCAAGCCAGCCAATGGGAAACCAGCTTATGTGTTATTGAGTGGTCGTGAAGATCCTGTTCTGGTAAAAATCCAAGCCATCACATCGCCTGAGGACTTGACCACGGTCTTGCCACAAGCTAAAGAACTGATCAGTAATAATCTAGCGCTAACATTAGCAAGTAACAATTTTGAATGGTTAAAAACTCATTACAAAATTAAAACTGGTGCTCAAAAGCTGCAAACTGATGAGCAATAAATATGAGCAATAGGCCTTGTGTTGTTACAAGGCCTTTATTGCCATTTCAACTTTCATGTTATCACTACATCAAAGATTTAAAGGATAATTGTGGTTTATATCAGTCGCCATGCCATCAGTGATAACATCATCTTCAGCCACGATTGTGTCTCCAAGGCTCAATTGCAGCAACAATGTAAAAATCTAGCCTACAAGCAACACACATTCTCCCAACTCAGCGTTCAAGATCGTTCACGTCTATTATTAGCATTGGCTCAAAAAATCGAGCTAAATCAAAACTCATTAGCTTATCAGATTTGCATTGAAGTAGGTCGTTGCTTACGTGAATGTGAAGCAGAAATCAATAAATCCATTGCATTAATCCGCTATTACGCCCATCTTGCCCCCGAGCTATTAGCCAATAAAACCATTGCTACACAGGCCAGTCTCAGTCAAGTACGGTTTGAACCTTTAGGTACCTTGCTGGCTATCATGCCGTGGAATTATCCAATTTGGCAAATTTTACGCTTTGCTATACCTGCACTTTGTGCCGGTAACGCCTGCATGATCAAGCCAGCGCCAACAGTCGGTCAAGTTAGTCAAATGTTATTTGAATTGGTCGATGAACAGTTGCCATTCGAGTTAGTGTGGTTAAATACCGATGATACTGAAACAGCCATCGCACAGACCCAAGCACTGGCATTTACCGGTTCGGCTGCGACAGGGCGTCAACTGGCTTCGATGGCTGGCAAATACTTACGAAAATCAGTACTTGAACTTGGTGGCAGTAATGCATTTATCGTGCTGGATGACGCCGATATTGAACAAGCTGCCCAAGACGCTTGTTACTCTCGATTTCGCGATGCTGGACAATCTTGTAATGCAGCCAAACGAATCATCGTTTGTACTGAGGTGGCTGATAAATTCATTACTGCCTTAGTCAAGCATACCCAAAAACTGAAAATGGGTGCTCCTTGGCTAGCAGAAACCACACTAGGTCCATTACACCGAGCTGATTTGCGTCAACAAGTACATGCTCAGGTCACTGACGCAGTTGAACATGGTGCTACGTGCTTAGTGGGTGGAACCATACCCGAATATGAACAAGGTTGGTTTTACCCAGCCACCATCTTGGATAATGTCAATCCCGCTTGTCGTGTCTATCACGAAGAAGTATTTGGACCAGTAGCGAGTATTTTAAGAGCTAAAGATTCGCTACATGCCATCGCGTTGGCGAATGATAATCCTTATGGACTAGGTGCAAGCATCTACACCCAAAACAATCAACATGCTTGGGATCTAGCCCGACAACTGACTGTGGGCAGTGTGTTTATCAATCGACATACCAGTAGCGACCTAAGATTACCTTTTGGCGGAGTTAAAGACTCCGGATTTGGTCGTGAATTATCAGAATTTGGTATTTATGAATTTGTAAATGTTAAATCATATTGGCAAAAGTAATTTCTTCCACTGTATCCATACCATTTATACTTAAATGAATGTAAGATGTTATATCTGTATTTTTTTGCTGAAATGATTGATTTAATTAATATTAAGGTACATAAGCTATGATTGTAACCAGATACCGTTACTGGTTAATCGCAGGAATAATTTTTGGCTTTATCGCCTTAATTTGGCTGATTATGCCAGAAGCAAAAGAACCTGTTGTTGCCAAAGTGAGCAATGAAAAGATTGTGCAACAGGTTCAAGCTGAAGATAAACCACCCATTACATCAACCAGTGCATCAGAACCTAAGCAAACAGCAGTTAACCCCATAGTGGACAAGCCCACTGATGAATTTGCACTGCCAATCGACAAGTTACAGCAGTTATTACCAGCTAATAAAGAAGGCAAAGTAGAATTAACTTACCCAAATGGACAAAAGAAAATTCAAGGTAAATTAGAAAACGGTAAACCAGTGGGGCTTTGGCGCAATTGGTATGCAAATGGACAGTTGGCATTAGAAATGTCGTGGAAACAGGGTTTGCCTAATGGAAAAACCAGAAGTTGGTACATGAACGGGCAACGACGCGGAGAAATTAATTTTGTCAATGGTCAGGCACAGGGACGTTGGCAGCGCTGGTACAACAATGGACAAATCAAGCAGGACATGCATGTTAATCATGGCGTAGTTCAAACCATGACTAAATGGGATGAACAAGGACATTTGATCGCAGATCTGGCTGTGAATGATAATCAGGTTAGTGGCGTAGTTTTAAGCTGGTATGATTCCGGAGCGAAAAAAAGCGAATCTGTGTTTGAAAAAAATGAACTTGTGCGCAAAGTTGAATGGGATGAGGATGGCAATATTGTTGATTTGAATGATAATTAATTCCGATATTATTTATTCTCAAAATAAATATCTTTGTGTAAACCACAGCGAGGATTAAAATTTGCCTGACAAAATGGACATTGATAGTGTTGATATTGTGCAAACGTCAGGCAGTTCTTACATTGACCACACATGACCGGTTTGCTATTTCTGATGTCCATTGCCTTAAAAGGATGGTCGCAGAGCTGATCATGGCATTGATAACAGGCATAATACTGTTTACATTCTCCACACTGTAATGCAACTATGTCCAGATCAGTATGATAATGCAGACAACGTCCGCAAGAGTCAATTTCAATACCTTTTATCATGGCGTTTCCATTTGATTTATTGGTTACTTAAAAGCGCAAATTATTGAATCATGCAAGGGTTTAATAATCAACATAAAAGCCAAATTACTGTTGCTATGAGTGGTGATCTGGTCTATATGAAATACCCATCTTAATAAGCTAAAAACCGAATCCATAATAGATTCGGTTTCAAATGATGATTACGCTGGTAGTAATTTTTAGATAAATTACATGCGTTCAATTAAAGCTTGGCCAAAAGCAGAACATGACACTTCTTTGGCACCATCCATCATACGGGCAAAATCATATGTCACAATTTTATCTGCAATCGCTTCTTCGATAGATTTGATGACCAAATCGGCCGCTTCTTTCCAACCTAAATGACGTAACATCATTTCAGCAGAAAGTATCAAAGATCCCGGATTCACTTTGTCCTGACCAGCATATTTTGGCGCAGTTCCATGAGTTGCTTCAAATACGGCGTATTCATCAGAAATATTGGCACCTGGCGCAATACCGATACCACCTACCTGTGCAGCCAATGCGTCTGAAATATAATCACCATTTAAATTCAAAGTGGCAATGACATCGTATTCAGCTGGGCGAGTTAGAATTTGTTGCAGGAAGGCATCGGCAATGCAATCTTTCACAACAATGTTTTTACCGGTTTTTGGATTTTTGAATTCACACCAAGGTCCATCCCCAATCAAGGTAGCCCCGAATTCATTTTTAGCCACTTCGTAAGACCAGTCACGGAATCCACCTTCAGTGAATTTCATGATGTTTCCCTTATGAACAATGGTCACGCTATCACGATCATTGTTAATGGCATATTGAATGGCAGCACGAGTCAATCGTTGACTACCTTCTTTTGACACGGGTTTAATGCCAATGCTGGAGGTTTGTGGGAAGCGAATTTTACTTACACCCATTTCGCCTTGCAGAAAATGAATGATTTTCTTAGCATCGTCAGTTTCAGCCAGCCATTCGATACCGGCATAAATATCTTCGGTATTTTCACGGAAGATGACCATATTGACTTTGCTCGGATCTTTAACAGGGGAAGGAACACCATTAAAATATTTTACAGGACGTACACATTGATAAAGATCCAATTGCTGACGAATGGCCACATTTAAAGATCGGATGCCACCACCAACCGGTGTAGTCATAGGTCCTTTAATGGCTACTTTATATTCCTTAATGGCTTCCAATGTTTCGTCTGGTAACCAGGCATTCTCACCATACAGTTGGGTGGCCTTTTCACCGGCGTAGATTTCCATCCAGACAATTTTTTTGGCTCCGTTATACGCTTTAGCCACGGCTGCATCAATAACATCTTTCATAACAGGTGTTATATCAACGCCAATACCATCGCCTTCAATAAATGGAATAATTGGATCATTAGGAATAGCCTGACCTAGTACGATTTTATGACCTTCGGTTGGTACTTTAATATGACTCATGGTAGCTCCTGTGATGTTACCTTAAAGATACTTAATCGCTACTCCCTCTAGCGATTAACAGTCTTTATTATGCGTTATTTTCTTAACTTAATCCAGAGGTATATATGTGAAAGTATTAGTTATTGTTTTTATTAATTAATTTTAATTAATACTGGTAAATTAAGCCTGACAAACATCTAATTCAGAGTCGTCTGCCCATAATTGAGGCTGATAAGAAAAAGGATCAAAATGACTGATGCCCAAACCGATTAAGCGATATTGTTGATGAGCATCTTTGGGCATGCGGTTGAGCAATTTGAGTGCAGCAGCGGTCAGAACTTGTTCATCCACTAAAGCAGAAGAATAGGTTTGAGAGCGTGTGAAAGTCTGAAAATAGGCATTTTTTAATTTAAGGGTAATACATTTACCATATAATTTCTTTTGCTGGACCATTGTGGTTATAGACTTAGCCAGCTCGGGGATATGATTCGCAATCTGAAGCAGATCTTCATTTTTTTCTAAGGTGATTTCCGTTGAAATCTGCTGCCGATCTCGGTCTGGCATGACTGCTCGATCATCATGACCATGCGCAAGATCATACAGCCTATGTCCCCAGCGTCCAAAATAATGCACCAACATATGCCTGTCGATTTGGCTTAAATCACCCACAGTGTGCCAGCCTAAAGCATGCATTTTCTCTTCCGTGACTTTTCCAATGCCGGGTATTTTACCTAATGGCAATCGTTGTAAAAATTGATTCACCTGTGACGGAGCAATAACGAACTGACCATTGGGTTTATGCCAATCAGACGCAATTTTAGCCAAAAATTTATTTGGCGCAATTCCGGCAGAAGCCGTTAAACCGGTTTCATTGAATATACTTTGTCTAATCTCTCTGGCAATATCACGCGCATATATTAAATGCCCTTGATAATCTGTCACATCCAGATAGGCTTCATCTAAGGCCACGGGTTCAATGATTTTAGTATAGCGTTGCAGGATTGAATGAACCTGCTGAGACATTTGGCGATATTTTTTAAAATCCGGAGGAAGGTAGATCGCCTGCGGACAAAGACGTTTGGCCACTGCCACTGACATGGCAGAATGTAATCCAAATTGACGAGCGGGATAAGAGGCAGCACAAATGACAGATCTGGGACGTGTCCCCGCAACCACGACAGGTTGACCAATTAAATCAGGACGATTGAGTAATTCTACAGATGCATAGAAAGCATCCATATCAATATGTATTATTTTTCGCTCATGCATGGCACAGATAAAACGGTTTCACTGGCTTTTTGTGGCACAGTTGTTTTCACGCATACTGTGCCACGTAGCTAAACTTAATGTAAGCTATAGCCTTTTAAATAATTGATACGTTCGTTGGTTAATTTAGTTTCACATTGTAGATAGGTGTATTCAGATTGAACACTACTTTTTGCATTGGCTGCTTGAGCCTTACACTGACTCACTTTATTTTCGATCCACTTACGTTCTTCTGGACGCAAGGTATTGCGTACTGAATCATCTAAATTAACCCACAGATGATTAATATTGTTGTTGGCATTGGCATTATTATCACGTGCTTCCTGTAATTGGCGCGCACTGATTTGATTGCCATTAACATTATTTTCAACTGAATTGGTACGATTATTATTCACAGTGGTTGTCACCACAGATTGACCGTTTAAAATAGCACTGGCTTTTTGTGCCTCGACACTAATCTGATCAACCGGTTTCACCTGTGCGCCTGGATTGTGAATTAAAGTCAGTGCATCAGCACGATGATATAAATGACCACCTACATTGACAGTATCTTTCACTCCATAAGCCAATAAAGCGTTACCCAGAGTTATGGCTACATTTTGAATGGCGGATTTATCGTAATCTGAGCCCAATGTCGCTGTGGCTGAAGCAGCTGAACCAGCTTTGATAGAACTGCCCAATGGTGTGTATTGAAATGGTTTAGTGAACACATTATTTTGCATGGTAAAACCATTACTTTGCAATTGCTCTTTAATGTGCGCAGCATAATCAGTTTTGCCATTCACTAATGGGGCATAAGTCTGAATATCTTTCCAAATATTTTCTGGCACAGTGATACTCAAATTGCTGTTACAAACTTGTTTGTTGTTGGCGTCTTTACCTAATTCAGCAGCAGATAATGATACGGTCAATTCTTTTGCCGCTGACATCACTTTATCAGCATCTACAAAATGACGTGCATCGCTTTGAACAAATTGGTTAGCATTATTATCGATAACTGTCTGTAAGGTTTTTTGAATTTCGCTACTTAACTGAGGATTGTCGCAACTCAGTGGTTCAAGACCTTTTTCCTCTTTTGATTTAGAACAGGCAGTCAATGCCATTGCACCAATAAGTCCGTAGATAAATAAATTTTTTTTCATGTTTTTCCTCAGTTGTGTTGTAATAGGTAACTGGGATAATATCAAAAAAAATTTGTTGATTACTGTTTTAAAAGGTAATTTTTTATTATTTACCTATAATAACCGCTACTGAACAGATCAAAATATGTTCATTCAGTAGCGGTAAAATATTGATGATATCAGCGTAATCTATCAATAACTGCGTAGATCGGACTCAGGATTGCTTCACCCAATCGTAATGAACGCTGTCCATTCCAACCAAAGTCATCATCTGGCCATTGATGATTGTCTTTAAAGGGCATTTCTAAAGTATAAGCGAGACATTTAAAGGTTTCGCCGACATATGATGTGGCAATCGCCAAATTGGCTTGTCCTGGCGCATCTTTTTCATAACCATAACGATCCTGAAAATCCGGACTGGCAGCAAGAAAGGCTTGGACAAATTGCTGTTGTAACTGTTGCAGACGGGTATTAAACGAAGGAATGCCTTCATTTCCAGCCAAAAATACATAGGGTAGAGATTCATCGCCATGAATATCCAGATACAGGTCGACGCCGGTCTCATGCATTTTCTGCCGCACATAAAACACTTCTGGACTGCGTTCAATTGAAGGTTCTAACCATTCTCGATTTAAGTTTGCACCGCAAGCATTAGTGCGCAGATTACCTAAGGCAGAACCATCAGGATTCATATTGGGCACAATATAAAATGTAGCTCGATCCAGCAATGCTCTGGAGGTAGGATCCTGATGGTCAAGCAAGCGACCGAGCAAACCTTCCACAAACCATTCTGCCATGGTTTCACCCGGATGCTGACGGGCAGTGATCCAGATTTTCAAATCGCTGGCAGCCTGATTACCAATGGTCAGCAGATTAATATCTCGTCCTTGTAGGGTACTGCCCAAATCATCAATCTGACACAAACCACTACTTTGAGAATCTCCCAACAGATTTAAATGTTGTTCATAGGAGTAGGGCTCAAAATACGCATAGTAAACACTATTTGCCAGTGGAGTATGGTTAATGCTTAAAACACCATCTTCATAACTGGTAGGCACTCGGAACCAGTTAATGCGGTCATAAGAACACATGGCCGCATAATCTTGCCAGCCTTCAGGATAAGCAGATTCTTTAGCATTGATAAAATGAAAGTGCAAATTTTGATAGGCTACACCTTGGGCTCTAAAATAAAACCACTGACGATATTCGGCTGCATTATCTTTGGGTAGTTTTAACAGAATATTGTTTAAATCACTGATATCAACAATTTCAATATTGCCCCCATCAAACTGGGTACTGATTTTAAGCATGCAGCAAATTTCCTATGAGCTGTTGAAATATGAAAACTTAGATCTTTTGTTGTTATTTTAGCATTTTTAAATGCGGTTTTATAGCTCAGCTTAAACGCACGTTGTAGGATGGTTAAGGCTTAACAAAATGATAGTCAAGATTGTTTTTTAAGGTTTTTTTGCTTAAGTTAACCTGTATTATTTGAAATAGCTCAAACTCAATGAATCTGAATTTTACTGAAGTTGCAATGGGTCAAGTTAAACCGTGTTTGTTCTTGTCATCTATTTTTATCGATGGTATTTAGATAGGTTGCCGTTTCAGTTGGTCACTTTCCATTGCGCCTATAGG